>NZ_JAUBOJ010000140.1:0-16173 GCF_036700185.1 Microcoleus sp. BM001215392
GGGAGGGACTTGAAGCCTCCCATGCCTATAAATGACTATACTTTTACCAGCTATTGTTCAACCCTGACAACTTCCCAATCTCCGACTCGGTAGTGAGTATCGCTATCGGGGAATTGCGGATCGTCAAACTCTTCAATCCGGTAAAACTCGTAGGGACGATTCCCCGGTTGAGGTAAAGGTTCCTCAGAGGAATCGTAATACTCGCAGAGAATGTCAGTTATTGCCCCAGTATGAGCCAACATTCTATTTTCCCAGCCTTCTGCTGACATCGATTGAGCCTTGAAAATAATATATTTCCGCATAATTAATCTTCATCCTCATCTTCTAGATAGTTGGGGAATCGAGTTTGTCATTTAAAGATACACTTGACTTTTAAAATATCTCCTTCGACTTTCTTGATCCGTAGCAACTTCCAGCCATACTTTCGTTCCATTTCTAAACACTTTTCTGGGTCTGTTGCGGCGTGCCAAGAAGTATCTTCAGAGTTAGACTCATTAGTATTGGTCATGAAATTTTCAATCAGTCAAGGGTCTAATTAGCTAATTATACTCAAAGGAGCGATCGACCGAAGCATTAGCGCGCTAAATCTCCAGGTTGACTCAGAGATTTTTTGGGCGCAAAGACTTCGCCCGATCGATACTTTTACCAGAGGTTTAACACTCCCTGTTCCAAGTTACAAAGCAGGCGAACTAGATCAGTTTGACAGCCCGGAGACCAAACATCAGCACTGTCGCCAAGCCGACCATGCCACCGAAAATTCCCAAATAAGCTATTGCTCCGGTAAGACTCATTGCAATTTCTCCAAAATAATCAATAAAAAGACCTATAAGAACTATAATCGAAAATCTAATATCTAAATTAGATAAATATGCAATCGATAATTAAAGTTGACTTGGGCCCACAATCTTACAATATTTGCGTGCGATCTGGCGGGTTAGACGAACTCGGCACTATGATGGGCGAGCTAAGTTTGGGCAAAAAAGTTCTTTTGGTCTCGAATCAGTCGATTTTTAGGCAATATGGCGAAAGAGCAACCGCCGCCCTCGAATCTGCGGGTCTGGAAGTCAGTACCTGCATTTTACCACCGGGCGAACAGTACAAAACTTTAAATTCGATCCAGAAGATTTACAATGCGGCTTTGGCTAACCGTTTGGAACGTTCCTCGACAATGGTGGCTTTGGGCGGCGGAGTGGTTGGGGATATGACGGGTTTTGCGGCCGCAACTTGGCTGCGCGGAATTAATGTGGTGCAGGTTCCGACTTCGCTGCTGGCGATGGTTGATGCTTCTATTGGCGGCAAAACTGGGGTAAATCATCCTTCGGGGAAGAATTTAATTGGGGCTTTTCATCAGCCGCGTTTGGTTTTGATTGACCCGGATGTACTCAAAACTCTGCCGGCGCGGGAGTTTCGTTCGGCGATGGCGGAAGTTATTAAGTACGGGGTGATTTGGGATGCTGAGTTGTTCGGGAAGTTGGAAAATTGCAAGCGTTTGGATCAAATGCGCTATGTGAAGGCGGATTTGTTGGCGGAAATTTTGAGCAGGTCTTGTCAAGCTAAGGCTGAGGTTGTAAGCAAGGATGAGAAGGAGTCGGGTTTGCGGGCGATTTTGAATTACGGTCACACGATCGGTCATGCTGTAGAAAGTTTGACTAATTACAAGGTAATCAATCACGGCGAAGGTGTGGCAATTGGGATGGCTGCTTCTAGTCGCTTGGCTGTGGAGTTGGGAATGTGGGATGCTGAGTGCGATCGCCGCCAATCTGCTTTGATTGAAAAAGCCGGTTTACCTGCCAAATTGCCCGCAGGTGTCGATATTGAGGAAATCTTGAATACTTTGCAACTCGATAAGAAGGTGCAGGACGGCAAGGTGCGCTTTGTGCTGCCGGTTCGCTTGGGCGAGGCCGCTGTGAGCGATCGCGTGGACGGAGATGTAATTTTACAAGTTTTGAAGGAAATGCTTTAGATTCTCGTTTTTGGGGGCGTTGAACCGCAGGTGCAGGCTGATTGACGCCGCTCGCCCTCTCTGTTTTTTCTCTCAATGTTCGCGCGATCGACTCTCGATCTCACATCCGCTGGGATGACCATAATTAAGATTGGTTCGATCGTTCGGACTTTAGTCCGCAGAAAGAAGGACTAAAGTCCGAACGATCGAACCTTTTTTATTTCAGGTATATCGAACATAATATGATTTTAGGTACCGCTGGACTGCGAATTGATTTCCTCCAAAATTTTATCTACTCTAGTAGCGGCTTGAGTTCTGCCCTGCTTGAGAAATAACTCCTTAGCTTTTTTGAGGCTGGCTACAGCCTCTGCTTGGTTTTCCTTGGTTCCTTGCTGGTACAAACCGACTCCCAAATTGTTTAAAGCATCGGGATATTGACCGTTAATTTTAATGGCTTGTCTCCATTCCACGATCGCCTCGGGCAACTTGCCTTGACTTGCCATCGCCACGCCCAAATCGTTGTGAGCTTTGGCGTGCTGCGGGTTCACTTCAATTGCTTTTTGGAATTGGACGATCGCATCGCTCATTTTACCTTGCCCGCTGAGCAGAGTTCCTAGCTTGTAATAAATATCCCCTTGTTTGGGATAGCGAGCGATTAGTTGCCGGTACAAAGCTTCGGCATTGACAAGATTTCCTTGCGCATAAAGGTCGTTAGCAGTTCTCAAACCCACCGTGTAGCCTTTTGCTACAACTTCACATTTTTTCTCGGAGTTGCCTTGCTGCTTGCAAATCCTCAAATCATCTCCCTTCATCTCGTAGGATATCGCTTCGGGAACTGCGGGCCCTCGGCGCGGTGGCTGCGAGTTTTGCGACTGCAAGTTTGGGGCAATTTGCACCGAAGTAGTCGGTGCAGCTTGTACGGGTTGGACAACAGCCAAGGCGTAGATTCCCGCCGCCCAAATGCTTGGGCCCATCCAGGTAAAAAATTTAAAAGGGCAAAACTCTCGATCGTTTTTCATAAAACTTGTTGTTGATATCCCAATACACTTGGGTTAGGCTTGTCCGAAAAGATGAACGCTGTGGTTTGGCGATAAGTTGAGATGACAGCAATCTTGGTGTCTATTTATGCCATCGTTTTGACTCCAAGACGGTCTTAACCCAACCGTATTGGTTGATATCGGGCCGTCAACTCACAGAGAGTCAGTCGCGCCATTGAGTCGGGCCATTCAGTCCTAGGCAATACGGGTAACTGTTAGGACTTATTAACAGTCGTGATATTTTAGCACTGTGCGACAGATTTTGAGTTAAATTAGAGGGGATTCCCGATCGATTCTCAGTCAACCTTAGCAGGAAAGTAGAAATGGGGCAGTCTATTCTCACCATGCTCTTTGCGCTCATCCTCGGCTACGCTGTTAACTCAAGCGTGAAAATAGTCAGTGGTGGCGACGAAGCTTTAGTCGAACGCTTGGGTCAATACAAGCGCACCCTCAAGCCCGGATTCCACTTTATCAGTCCCCTGATCGAAAAAGTCGTCTGCGTGGACACAAGCCGTGAAAGAGTTTTAGATATTAAACCTCAGTCAGCAATCACGGGCGATAATGTGGCCCTAGAAGTCGATGCCGTTGTGTATTGGCGGGTTGTGAATTTGCAGAAAGCTTATTATGGAATCGATCAAATTGAAAATGCGATCGCCAACTTAGTTTTAACGACGTTTCGCGCTGAAATTGGTCGATTGCCGATGCAAGACATCTTGGGTTCCCGAGATGACATGAATAAAAAGTTACTCAAGAAGTTGGACGAGGCTACTGAAACTTGGGGCGTTAAAGTAATTCGCGTAGAAATTCAAAGCATTACACCTCCTAAAAGGGTGCAAGAAGCTATGGAATTGGAGCGCGCCACCAAGAGCGAATGGCAAGCAATGGTCAACAAGGCGATCGGCACTAAGGAGTACATGAGGCTCTTAGTTGAAGCTTTAGACTCCCATCCGAACAGCAAGCAAGTTTTGAATTACTTAGTAACTGAAAAATACTTAGACGCTCAACAAAAATTAGGCGAAAGCGACAACGCCAAAATTTTGTTTATGGACCCGAGAAACATGACAGAAGCCCTCAACGAGTTGATGGGTTCTATGCCGGATATCCCGGCGGGACACGCTCACGGGGGAGAGCGAGAACTCAAACTAATCGATCAATCAACCGCTCAAGATTGATTTCTGAAGATAGCGTCGGCCACCAAACAAACATCGTGCATTTCTCGGACATCGTGAACTCGCAATATATCCGCCGAATTTGCGATCGCACTTGTACAAGCCGCCGCTGTCCCCCAAATTCTTTGTTTAGCTTCTGGCTGATTCAAAATGTGACCGATAAAGCTTTTGCGCGATACTCCGACTAAAATCGGACAGTCCAAAGCCCGCAATTTTGGCAACTGCCGCAGAATTTCTAAGTTTTGACTGTAATTCTTAGCAAAGCCAATACCGGGGTCGATAATTATCTGAGATTTATCAATCCCCGCAGCCACAGCCGCCACAATTCGACTCTCCAAAAAATCCCCAATTTCCCCAATTAAATCCTGATAATCTGTGAGTTTTTGCATCGTCTGGGGAGTTCCCCGAATGTGCATCAAAATTATCGGCACTTGCAACTGAGCAACTGTTGAGAGCATTTCCGAGTCAAAAGTTGCTCCCGAAATATCGTTGACAATATCAGCTCCCGCCTCAATCGCAGCTTTAGCAACCTGCGCTCTGGTAGTATCGACCGAAATCGGAACTGAGCTAAAAATATCGGCTTTTTGCCTCAGCATTTGTACGACAGGTATAACGCGATCGATCTCTTCTTCTAAGGATATTTCCGCTGCACCCGGCCGCGTAGATTGACCGCCAATATCAATAATATCTACCCCCGATTTCACCATAGAATTAGCTTGTGCTAAAGCTGATTCTATGGTATTGAAATCGCCACCGTCGCTAAAACTGTCAGGGGTTACGTTCAAAACGCCCATCAAATAAGTGCGTTTTCCCCACTCGAAAGTTTTATTTCTAATGATAATTTTGCCTGGGTTATCTGTCATAGCGAGTGATATTTTAGATTCAATATTTTAGGTTAGATATCGTGTCCGGTCAATTACCATAACAAAAACGGTTTGTAGTGTGGACTCCCTTCCGCAGCCTGAGAGCAGAAGGGAGTCCACACTACGAACTAATCTTAAAAAAACCCGGTTTCTTAGAGTCTGATGCGTCCAAGATTTTTCAACCAAAACTCAACCAGCTAAAAACATTATCAACCGTCAATTCTAACTCAATTCCATTAATAATTGGCAACCGAGCTGTACCGAGGTACAATTCTACTTTTTGTCCGGGAAATACTGCTAAAATACTTTCTTCCTCTGGATCTAGCAACCAACCCAACTCAGTACCGTGTCGCGAACAGTGCAGCAATTTACCAAGGACTTTTGTTTGGCTTTGGTTTGGGGATAAAATTTCGATCGACCAGTCTGGATTAATTTCAAAGATGTTGGCAATTCTACCCGAAGGCAAAAAAGGAATTCTTTCCCATCGGAATACTGCTATATCTGGTACGATCGACTTACCGCCAAAAGTGCAGCGCAATTCAGGAAAAGCCTTGGCAATTTTTTGAGTTTGCGCTAATTGATTAATAGTTTTGCATAATTCATATTGAAGTACGCTGTGTTCACCTTGAGGCATGGGCTTCTGAAGGATATCTCCGTCAATAAATTCTGAGGCCGGTTCAGTTTCAGGAAGTTTGAGGAACTCCTCTAAAGCGGGTTTGGATTGAACGATCGCATTCATGGAACAATTCTCTCGATCGGAAAAACACTCAAAGGCACATTACAATTATAGGCGATCGCTACCGTCAGATAATTAGCTATTTTGGTAAATTTTGTAACTATTGAACAATGCCGATCGCAGCAGCGAGCGATGATTGATGTACTCTGTTTCTTGCTCAATTAGCTAGGGATTTAGTTGCTGTTTGCCTGATACTTTTCCCTAAATCACGATCGCAGGAATAATACTCTCAGTTAGAGTACGGGCAGCAGGTGTGCCAGACGCACGTTGACACCAAGCGATTCGCAATCACTAGAGCCAGAGCGCCAAGCTGAAAGCATACTGAGCCATTCGCCGCAGCCCTGCCAAGGGTAGCAAGCTGCCGCACCACCCCGCACAACTTGCTCGCCATGACTGCTATGTTCGCTAACGCTAAGCCAAGGTGAGCCATCTGAGGGAGCGCCTTCATAATTGTCGTGCCAAACGTCTGCACAAATATCGCCGTGAAAAGCCATGTTCACCAAGCCAAAGCCGTTGCTGGCGGCCTCATTGGCAGCTTCATCGTCGAAATTCTCTACCAAGCAAAGGTTTGAATCGTTACCCCAGAAAAACAGCGTGTTGCTTCGGGCACGGCAAGCATATTCCCACTGCGATTCTGAGGGAAGAACGTGTCCCGAGGCTTGTAAAAAGGCTTCTACTTCCTCCATCGATAAATATGCTACATCTGCGTTAGGAAAGGGGCCGCCGTTTAAATAATTTCTGTATACAAAGTTGCTTTCGTCAACGGAAATCAACTTATTGGCTTCGCTCCAGCGCAAGGGAAAACGCGCCAACAGAAAGGGAGCAAGACGCACCAGATGAACTGGATACCAAAAGTCAATGCCGGTGATGGAGCGATCGATAATATCTACATCATCTTGTCGATCGTCTTCGATTAGTTGTCTGCGAAGCTCCAGCAGTGCCCGCTCCTGGGTCTCATCAAATCCCATCATGAAGGTGCCGCCAGGAATCAGTAGAAACACAATACCTGTTGCTTGTTCGCGTAGAGAGAAAATACGAATGGGCTGCTTTGAAGTATAAGTTTTTGCCTCAACAATTTCAAAGCCATTGAGTTGGGAAACCAGGGCATTAACAATCTCGTCTTGTCTGGTCTTGCTTGTTGCAGCCCATTGCGTTGCATTAAGAAGCTCGTTCATTGTGTTGGATTAGTAGAAAACAAACTTGCTCAATAAAGTACACATTAGCTGTGAATCTATCGACAATTCAAATGCTTCCTAAATCTACTTAAACAACTCCAGCCGTTGACATCAGTGGAATTGAAGGAAGTTGTCAGCCCAAAAGGTGGTTAGTTTCCCCATCATCAACTAATACTCGAAGATTTTGGGGTAACTCGTACAGATTGTCATTTGTCAACATCAAAACTCTTCGTACAACCACCAATTACCAATTACCAATTACCAATTATTTGTAATTGACAATTCTATCGAAACTGGCAGCTTCCAAACTCGCACCACCTACCAAAACCCCATCAATTTCAGGCATCGCCATAACTTCATCAATATTCTCTCCTTTCACAGAGCCGCCATACTGAATCGGCACGTCAGGATTAGTCAATTTAGAGCGAATCAAACCAATAACTCGGTTAGCTTCCTTCGTTTCGCAAGTGTCGCCAGTGCCAATTGCCCAAATCGGTTCGTAAGCTATTACCAAATTATCTTGGTCAACACCAACCAAATCCTGCGCTAACTGAGAAAAAATATGATCTTCCGTTTCCCCGGCATCCCGTTGTTGCTTCGTCTCTCCCACGCACAGAATCGGAATTAAACCGGATTTCTGAGCAGTTGTCAGCCGCAAATTCACCGTTTCGTCGGTTTCCCCAAAATATTGCCGGCGCTCGCTGTGTCCGATGATGACGTAGCGCACGCCAAGTTCTGCCAGCATCGGCCCGGAAATTTCACCAGTATAAGCTCCAGACTCTTGCCAGTGTACGTTCTGAGCACCGAGTCTAATCCGGCTTCCGTGCAGGTTTTTCGAGAGGACACTCAAATCTGTGAACGGAACGCAAAGCACTACTTCCCGTTCTTCTGGGGTTTCCGTCAGGCAGGACATGAATCCTTGAAGAAACTCTAGGGATTCTGCCCTAGTTTTGTACATTTTCCAGTTGCCAGCTATAACTATTTTGCGCACTACTTTTTTAAATCCTTGTCCTTACAACGCATTTTATAGTCTAAAGCTTTAGGGTACATTTCGATCCCTTATCAAAAAAATGGGTCTCAAACCCCGTATTTTAAGACGGCTTTACATTTAGGCTGTCTTGTGTTACCATAGTATCACTGGTTTGGTAAAAAAATGTTAAAAGCCTTCAAGTACAGAATCTATCCGACAAGCGAGCAATCAGTTTTGCTTGCCAAGTCGTTTGGATGTACTAGATGGTTCTATAACTATGCCCTCAACTTAACGTCTGAAACTTACAAGCAAACGGGGAAGGGGTTAAGCAGAAATGAAATAATCAAACTTCTACCCTCCCTGAAGAAAGAGTATGAGTGGTTGAGTGAAGCACCGTCACAAGTCCTGCAGCAAGCTGCTTTAAATCTTTCTAGTGCTTTCCTGAACTTCTTCGAGGGTGGGGCTAAATATCCCAATTTCAAAAAGAAACAAAATAGACAGTCTATCAGATTTCCTCAAGGTTGTAAATTAAAAGATGATACATTGAAACTGCCTAAGATTGGTGATGTTCATTGTAAAGTCTCACGACAACCAGAGGGTACTCTAAAGTCGGTTACGGTTTCAGTTAATCCATCCGGGGAATACTTGGCGGCTTGCCTCTATGATAACGGCAAAGACTTACCTGAGAAATCAACAGAAGGAAAAGCCATTGGCATAGACGTGGGACTAACTCACTATGCTGTTACATCCGATGGAACCAAACATGGGAATCCCAAATACTATCGAAAGTATGAAAAGAAATTAGCGAAGAGACAAAAGCAATTAAGTCATAAGCTTAAAGGGTCTGGTAACCGCAATAAAGCTAGGGTTAAAGTTGCCAAAGTTCACGGGAAGATAGTTCGGTGTCGCGAAGATTTTTTACACAAACTAAGTCGTAAATTAGTTGACGAAAACCAAGTCATAGTTGTCGAGAGTCTAGCAGTTAGAAACATGGTGAAAAACCACAAACTAGCTAAATCTATTAGTGATGCTGGTTGGGGACAATTCTGCACCATGTTGAGCTACAAGTCAGAGTGGGCAGGAAAAACCTATGTCGAAGTAGATAGGTTCTATCCCTGTTCTAAGACTTGTAATAACTGTTTAAATCGCGTGGATAGCTTGAGTTTGGATGTTCGTAGTTGGCAATGTCCTAAATGTGGAGAAAACCATGATAGAGATATTAATGCTGCTAAGAATATTCGAGATGAAGGTTTACGAATTTTGACGGCAGGGCATACCGTTACTGCTTCGGGAGGGAGAGTAAGACCAAGTAAAGGCACTGCTTTTACAAGGCATCTCCCTGTGAACGAAGAATCCTAGCCCTTTGGGGCGGGGAGTGTCAATGCCCAAACTCGATGCGAGCTTGGTCAACTAAGTCAACGGTGACGACTTCGGTATCGGCTTCGCGGGCCAATTGCTCGATGCGCACGCGGGCTTGTCCCCGGACAAAATAGGGAATATTTTTCAGCTTGGCTTTGGCTTCAGGCGTCCATTTTAAATCGTCTGAGAATTCGGAATCTGGCATGGTGTATCGGTCGATCGACTACAAGCGCTCAGTTTGCTATTTTGACAAAAGTCTGTCTGATGATTGAATTTATCATGTTTGGGAGCGATCGGGCGATCGAACTCTCTTCAACTCGGTGGTTGAAACCAAGACTATACATAAACGAAGCTAACCGTAGGGTGCGTCAGGGGGCCGGAATCCTTGAGTAGGTAACGAAAACATTCAGCCCCCTGACGCACCCTACCATCACTACTGAGTGCTGACTGCTGGCTGATGTCGGATCGGAATCTCGATCGCAAACTCAGTACCTTTTCCCGATTCCGAAGTACACCTTAAAACGCCGCCGTGTTTGTCTACCACAATTTGGTAACTAATTGACAGTCCCAATCCAGTACCTTTTCCCACTGGCTTAGTCGTGAAAAAAGGGTCAAAAATGCGTTGTCTAATCGATTCCGAAATTCCCGAACCGTTGTCAAAAATCCGAATCACCGCGCTAGGAACATTGCCATTAAGTTTACCCACAACAGTAGAGATTTTAATTTGAGGAGTCACGAATTTGCGATCGCTCAACTTGTCCGATTGCAAAGCATCGATCGCATTTCCGATCACATTCATAAACACCTGATTCAACTGTCCGGCATAACACTCAACCAGAGGCAAATTGCCGTATTCTTTAACTAGCAAAATCTTGGCACTGTCCCCATTAGATTTCAGCCTGTGCTGCAAAATTAACAGCGTGCTTTCAAGGCCCTCGTGGATATCGACAGCCTTCATTTGACTTTCATCCAAGCGAGAGAAATTCCTCAAAGACAGAACAATTTGACGAATGCGATCGGCTCCCACCTGCATAGAAAATAGCAACTTAGGCAAATCTTTCAGCAGAAATTCCAAGTCAATATCTTCGGTAAATTCGCCAATTTCAGGAGTAGAATTGGGATATTGCTGCTGGTAAAGTTCCAGCAAACTCAGCAAATTTTTAGTATAATCACTAGCGTGATTCAGATTGCCGTAAATAAAATTAACCGGATTGTTAATTTCGTGAGCAATACCCGCCACCAGTTGCCCCAAACCAGACATTTTTTCAGTCTGAATCAATTGAGCTTGAGTTTGCTGCAAATCCTTTAAATTTTCAGCTATTTTTGCTGCTTGGCTTCTGGTTTCTTCCAGCAAATCGGCTTGTTGGATAGCTACGCCTAACTGATTGGCAATCTGAGCTAAAAACTTAAGTTCTGAACTTTCCCAGCAGCGCGGCCCCGAATGTTGATAAGCTGCCAGCAAACCCCAAATTTCTTGTCCTACAAAAATTGGTGCGATCGCATAAGCCTGCACCTGAAAATGCTCTAAGATAGTGAAATGACACTCCGAGTGACAAGCTTGATAAATATCCTCAACGGCTAGAGTTTCATTATTGAGAAACCTACCGCCTCCCTGTTCCTGCAAATAAGTATTTTCCCAAACCGTATTGATACCTTCCCCTACCAATTTAATCCATCCCTCTTTCACAAACTCGGCAACATATTGCCCGCTCCAACCAGGATTGAAGCGATATACAGCAATTCTATCGACTTGGATAAACTGACAAACTTCTTGAGTTGCCGTCTTAAAAATTGCGTTAATATCGAGAGATTCTCGAATTTTAGCGACCACTTCAAATAGTATCCGCTGTTGCTGGGCTGACCGCTGGAGATCGATCGTTTGCTGCCGCGTTTTTGCCAACAAATCTGCTTGTTCCAATGCTACGCTTAACTGAGACCCGACTTGCGTCGCAAACTGGATTTCTGAATTTTTCCAATGGCGCGAACCGTCGCACTGGTGTATGCACAGCAAACCCCAAAGTTCGCTGCCATTCATCAGCGGCATAATTATTTGTGCCTTAATTTGAAATTGAGCTAAAATAGCAGCATGGCAGTCTGAAAGTCCCGCATTTTCGATATCTACCAAGACTTGAATACGTCCTTGACTGTATTTGTCCGCATAGTTTTCGCCAAAACAACGATCGCGAACTTTCACATCCATTGCCGAATCAAAACCCGGCAAAACATCTTCTGTAATAAATTCGCCTTCATTAAATTTTGAATCGGCTTCAAAGCGATAAACCCCAACTCTATCTACATTTAAAATTCGTCGCATTTCTGTAGTTGTAGTGCTAAAAATTGTATCTAAATCAAGAGATTGTCTAATCTTAGCAACTACCTCAAACAATATCCGCTCCTGCTCGGATGCCCGTTGCAAATCAACTGCTTGTTGCTGAGTTTTCGCCAGCAAATCTGCTTGTTCTAAGGCGATGCTTAGCTGAGCAGCAACTTGGGTGACAAACTGAATTTCGGAAGATTCCCAGTTGCGCGGAGCCGAACAGGAGTGCACGCACAGCAACCCCCAAAGGTCGTTGCCTTTCATTACGGGTGCAACTAAAGTAGCTTTGATTTGAAATTGCTCCAAAATTTCCCGAAAGCAATTTTCCAGTCCGGCTTGTCTGATGTCTGAGACTGCGTGGACTCGCCCCTGAGAGTAGAGATTGGCGTAGTTTTCTCCAAAGCAGCCATCGTGCACTTTAACTGCCATTGCTGACATAAAATCTGGCAAAACATCTTCACCAACGAATTCGCCGTCGTTAAATTCTGATGCGGGATCGAAGCGGTAAACCCCAACACGATCGGCATTTAAAGCTTGTCGCACTTCTTGGGACATCGTACGAAAAATCTTGTTCAAGTCGAGGGATTGCCGCATTTTAGCTACAACTTCAAACAGCACTCTCTGCTGTTGAGTCAACTGGTGCAGTTGAGCTGTGCGCTCTTGAATTTGATTTTCTAAATTACCGTTAAGTTCCTCTACTTGTTGGTGAAGTTGGTAGTGGTTAATTGCGTCAGAAAAATGGCGGCCAATAGTTTGTAATAACTCAATTTCTTCAGTATTCCATTCGCGAACTTGAGCAGTTTTTGATTCTTTCCACGCTTCAAAAGATATCCGAGATTGGGCGAGCCGCCCGTCGCTATCAAATTTTCCAGCCCAGAGAGTTTCGGTGTCAAATTCTTCTCTAAAAATGCTCAAGTAACCAAATATTTGCTGGCGGGTTCTGAGCGGTACGATTAAAATGCTGCGAATTTTGGTCGATCGAAATCCAGGTTGCAGGCTTCTCAAACTGCTAATTTTGTACAAGTCGGGAATTGCCCAAATTTGTTGCTCGCCGGATTGGAAATATTCGTGCCAAACGCTGTATTGTTCTACCTGCTGGTATTTGGCAGAATTGTGCATCCTCGGCCCTGAGCCGCAAGTGTAGACTTTGAGTGCCTGTGTGGAATTGTCGGAGTTGGGAACTAAACTTGTTGTCTTGCTGCTATCGAAAATGCACAGCCTGCCGCCGGCTGCGTCTAGTGCAGCTACAGATTCTGCTAAAGCTGTTGGCAATTCGATCGCTCTCTGGGAGTGCAGGGCTGCGGCGACGCGGTTGACGGCAGCTTCCCGCTCAGCTTTCGCCCTCGCTCGGGCGAGGAGGGTTGATTGGCTGATGGCGACGCTGAGCTGATCTGCCACCATCTGAATGCCTTGCAGTTCGTCTTCTGCCAAATTCCAGGACTCGGAGTGGTGAGACACCAACAACCCCCAGAATTCTTCGCCGTGAAAAATTGGTACTGTTAAGGAAGCTTTAACACCGAGTGCAGACAAGTATTCAGCGTGGCAGGGGTCGATCGTCCGAAAGCGCACTTCATCGGGCAGCAGTTCGCCGGAAACCGCATCGCGGCGCGGACTTTGGCCTAGCAGCCCGGAATCGATATCGACGATCGATCGCACTTGTACTTGGGAGAACAATTCGCGGGCGTGAGGCGGAATATCGTCTGCTGGAAAATGCAGCCCCAATAAAGATGGCAAGCGGTTGTTGTTAATTGATTCGGCAATTACTTCACCGCTACCGTCGCTATGAAATTTGTAGATTTTTACTCTGTCTGTTCCCAAAAATGATTGAACTTCCGCCGCTGTGGCGCTAAGAATTTCTGGCAGTTCTAGTGAGCGACGAATGCGGTTGGCGATGCCGGAGAGTAAATTTGCTCGATCGTTACTCTCCTTGACATTTTGGAGCTTTAATGAATCCATTCTTAATTTTTTGCTTTCGCAGTAATTACAGTAAGAGGCTCAAAAGTTTTGTGCATATTAAAAATTTCGGCAAGCACAGGCATTTAATAAAATATGAATATTCGGGCGATCGATCCTCGATTAGTTTTGCATCGCTAGCTAGCTGTATTCAAACTGCAACTTTAAGATGGGAATTTTTCATTTTGTGCCATTCAAACTTTTGTACTTCAAATATAAACTTTGTAGAGGCTGCCTTGCAAGAGCCAGAGGATAACTGATTAAAATTGTCAAGTTTCAGGACTTGTAGAGTTACTGCAACAAAGGTCTATCGACCGCAAAGCCACTTTTTCCAGATATAGCAACCGTCTCAACAGTTAGGGCGGTCTTGAACTCTGAAACCATTGGTATTATTAGCTCTCCCTTCTTCTTTATGTTATTTTTTCTCAAAAAAAAAGCTCCCACCGTTAAGCAGGAGCTTTTTTCGATTAGACAATCAAATCAGGAATAAACTTGATGATTAGTCCAAATCAGGCATAGCCAGCACTGGTTCGTTTTCGCGATTGATACCCTTCTCAAAGCCAGCGACAGCCGCGCGAGCGCGACCAGCGTGCCACAAGTGGCCGATCAAGAAGAAGAAACCCATCACAAAGTGGAAACAGGACAGCCAAGAACGAGGAGACGTGAAGTTAAACGAGTTAACTTCAGTAGCCACGCCGCCCACAGAGTTCAAAGAACCCAAAGGAGCGTGAGTCATGTATTCAGCAGCGCGGCGAGCTTGCCAAGGCTGAATGTCGTTCTTGATTTTGTTCAAGTCCAAACCGTTAGTACCGCGCAAGGGTTCCAACCAAGGGCCTTGGAAATCCCAGAAACGCATCGTTTCACCGCCGAAAATGATTTCGCCAGTAGGAGAGCGCATCAGGTATTTACCCAGACCGGTAGGGCCTTGTGCAGAACCGACGTTAGCACCCAAGCGTTGGTCGCGGATCAAGAAGGTCAAAGCTTGTGCTTGAGAAGCTTCAGGACCAGTCGGGCCGTAGAATTCGCTAGGGTAAGCAGTGTTGTTGAACCAGACAAAGCAGCAAGCGATGAAGCCCATGAGGGACAAAGCGCCCAAGCTGTAAGACAGGTAAGCTTCGCCAGACCAGATTAAGGCGCGACGAGCCCAGCCGAAAGGCTTGGTCAAAATGTGCCACACACCACCACCGATACAAATCAGGCCCAGCCAGATGTGACCGCCGATGATGTCTTCCATGTTGTTGACGCTGACAATCCAGCCTTCGCCACCAAAAGGAGAGCGAACCAAGTAACCAAAAATCACAGCCGGATTCAGAGTGGGGTTCGTGATAATACGCACGTCGCCGCCGCCCGGAGCCCAAGTGTCATAGACACCGCCGAAGAACATGGCCTTAGCAACCAGCAGCAAGCAGCCACCACCCAATAAAATCAGGTGATAACCGATGATGTTGGTCATCTGGTTCTTGTCTTTCCAGTCGTAGCCGAAGAACGAAGAGTATTCTTCGAGAACTTCTGGGCCGCGAACGGCGTGATAAATGCCGCCCAAACCGAGAACAGCAGATGAAATCAAGTGCAGAACGCCGACTACGAAGAACGGGAAGATATCAGTGACTTCACCGCCAGGGCCGACGCCCCAACCCAAAGTAGCGACGTGGGGCATCAAGATTAAGCCCTGTTCGTACATTGGTTTTTCTGGGATAAAGTGAGCGACTTCAAACAAAGTCATTGCTCCAGCCCAGAACACGATCAAACCAGCGTGAGCGACGTGGGCGCCCAGCAGTTTGCCAGAAAGATTGATTAAACGAGCGTTGCCAGACCACCAAGCGAACCCGGAGGATTCTTGGTCGCGACCGCTTGCATAGGAATTAGAGAGCGTTACCACGCGGTAGAACCTCCAACGATGTTAGTTTTGGGATTTTGGGTTTTTTGGTTCCTAGGGTGGGGCGGAGTACCGGGCCCACCCTGGGAATAGGAATTTGGATTTCTCATCTGAATTTAAACAACTTAAATTAATCTGAAATCCAAATCCTGATTTTTTTAAAGTGCGTTACCGCGAGGCAGAACTTCTTCTGGGAAGATGAAGTTTTCGTGGGGTTGGTCGGTCGGAGCCATCCAAGCACGAATGCCTTCGTTAAGCAGAATGTTCTTAGTGTAGAACGTTTCAAACTCAGGATCTTCAGCAGCACGAAGTTCTTGGGAAACGAAGTCATAGGCGCGCAGGTTTAATGCTAAACCGACGATGCCCAAGGAGCTCATCCACAAGCCTGTGACGGGCACGAACAGCATGAAGAAGTGCAACCAGCGCTTGTTGGAGAAGGCAATTCCGAAGATTTGGCTCCAAAAGCGGTTAGCTGTAACCATCGAGTAGGTTTCTTCAGACTGAGTTGGGTTGAAGGCGCGGAAGGTGTTTGAGCCTTCGCCATCTTCAAACAGGGTGTTTTCTACGGTTGCACCGTGAATAGCGCACAGCAGCGCGCCGCCCAGGATGCCTGCAACGCCCATCATGTGGAAGGGGTTAAGCGTCCAGTTGTGGAAGCCTTGCAGGAACAATAGGAAGCGGAAAATTGCTGCGACGCCGAAACTGGGGGCGAAGAACCAACCTGATTGACCCAAGGGGTAAAGCAGGAACACCGATACAAACACGGCTATAGGGCC
>NZ_JAUBOJ010000141.1:0-16172 GCF_036700185.1 Microcoleus sp. BM001215392
CCGACTTTCGCTATGAGGCAGGGGTTTAAACCCCTGCCGGACTGCCGGACTGACGGACTGACGAACTGCTTTCCCTGCGGGTTTGACCTTAAATTGACTGCTAACAATCCCAAGTCGATGCAAAGTCGATGAAAAGTCGATGAATTCTCAAATAACTCACTCGCGAACTCAAATAGCGACCTGATTAGATGAGAAATAACAAGGTTGAAGCGCATCAAAACGAGGTAACAACATTATGGATTCTATTTTAACTTTCCTGCTGGCATTAGCCACCGATCGAACGCTTTTTACATTAACACCGCCGCTATTTTGGTTGACAGCCGGAATTGTGTTAAGTGCGATCGATCTATTAATCCTCAAAACTCTGCCACGAAGATACAGATTTTACTTGCTGATGATGGGGGTTTCTGCTTTAATTTGCTCTTCTGTACTAAATTAATTGAGTCGATATCTATCGATTTTAAAAAGCTCCAAAATCTGCAAGCTTAGATATTGTTTTTGATTGCCATTGTTCTAGTTATTGTGGTTACCAGCATCTGCCTGGTAACGCAGCTCCAGAGGCTCTGCCTAGCTGAATTTAATTGCCTGGTAACGCAGTTCCAGAGGCTCTGCCTCACTGAATTTAATTGAGATTTTAAGGACTAAAGTCCTTACTACAAACAAAGAGGAGACTATACCATGCGTCAAGAAAATTCTAAGCCAGCTTATGGTTGCGGATGTTTAGTGCTTTTAATGTTGTGCATTGGAGTATTGACCGCGATCGCTTTTCCATCATTTCTGACTAGCGCAAATAATGCTAAGCAGTCAGAAGGCAAACAGTATGTTGGTTCAATGAACAGAGCTCAGCAAGCTAAATTTGCAGAGAACAGTGCTTTTAGCGATTCTATTCCTGATTTAGAGCTTAGCATTAAAACAGGAACAAACGGAACAAAATGGTACAACTATTCAATTCGGCCCACTAAAACAGCAGTATTTCATTATGCGTTAGCCAAAGAAGAAATGCTGAAAAGTTATGTCGGCGGTGTCTTTATAGTTCCTGCAAAAACGACTAGCGCTATATTGTGCAAAGCTGATACTCCCGGTACAATTGAACCAGCGCAACCAATTTATCAAAATGGCAAACTTATTTGCGGTAAAGGCACAACAGCAGTGACCAAATAATCTAACTAAAGGCAAGCTTATGACAGTCGATTACCAATATCAAATCGGCGGCAGTCTCCCGCAAGATGCGCCTACTTATGTAGTGCGCCAAGCTGACTCGGAACTTTATCAAGCCCTGAAAGCGGGAGAGTTTTGTTACGTGCTCAATTCCAGACAAATGGGCAAATCCAGTTTGCTGGTGCGCACCGTACAAAAGCTCTCGGCCGATCGCATTGCTTGTGCTACGATCGACCTTTCGGACATTGGCAGCCAGCAAGTCTCTCTCGATAAGTGGTACGGCGGCGTCGCTTACAAGCTTTTGTGCAGTTTCAACTTGTTTCACCCCGTGGAGTTTATGACTTGGTGGCGGGAGAGAGAGTTGATGTCGCCAGTCCAACGGTTAGGAGAGTTAATTGAAGAATTATTGCTGGTCAAGATTTCTCAAAACATTGTGATTTTTATCGATGAAATTGATAGCGTTCTCAGTTTCAAAGAATCGCTTGATGATTTCTTTGCCTTGATTCGTTCTTGTTACAACAAACGCGCTCACAAGTCGGAATACCAGCGGTTGACATTTGCTTTGCTGGGAGTTGCTACGCCGTCGGATTTAATTAGCGATGCCACTCGCACGCCGTTTAATATTGGTCGAGCTATTGAACTTCAGGGTTTTAAATTACACGAATCTGGGTCTTTAGTCAAGGGGTTTGAGGGTAAATTTGACAATTATCAAGAAGTTTTACAAGAGATTTTGGAGTGGACTGGAGGACAGCCGTTTCTGACTCAAAAACTGTGTAAATTGATAGTTCAATGGAAGGAAGAAGGTTCGGCAGCGGATTTGGTAGCGGATGTAGCGGATAGGAAAAGGACTGAAGTCCTCACTACGAAACAGTTGTCGATCGAGGATATTGTGCAATCTCAAATTATTGAGAATTGGGAAGCTGCTGATGAGCCAGTGCATTTGAAAACAATTCGCGATCGCCTTTTGAGAAGTCAGCACCGCGCCAGTAGGTTATTGGGATTATATCAAAAAATTTTGCAACTCGATCCCCCCCAACCTCCAAGGGCGGATAATCTGTCAGAACCCCCCTTTTTAAGGGGGGCAGGGGGGATCGGGGCCGATGATTCTCCCGACCAAACAGAATTGCGGTTGAGCGGATTAGTAATAAAACGAGCCGGAAAATTAACCGTATCCAACCGCATTTATGCAGCTATATTCAATCAAGACTGGGTGGAAAAAGCCCTAGGTGAGTTGCGCCCCTACGCCGAATCGCTAACAGCATGGCTCGCATCGAATTGTCAAGATGAATCTCGATTGTTGCACGGTCAAGCATTGCAAGATGCGCGAGAATGGGCTGCTGGTAAAAGCTTGAGTACCCAAGATTATCAGTTTTTAGCTGCTAGTCAAGAATCAGAATTTGCCCAATTGTGCGATCGCGAACAGCAAACTCAAGCAGAAATAGAGTTATTGCGTCGGGAAAATCAGCTATTAGAACAACTATCCGCAGAGCAAAAACTTAGAAAAGTTACTCAACTTAAACTCTGGCGTGAAGAACGACTGAAAGTGCGAATTTTTACGGTAAGTTCAGTATTGATGATTTCCATGTTAATTGCTGCTTTTTGGATTAAACCCTCAATTGAGGAAAGAAATAACAAAATTCTGACTCTCAGTTTATTTTCCGAAACCCTATTCGCAGCGGACAAAAAACCGGAAGCTTTAATCGAAAGCATTAAAGCAGTCAGGGAAATGCAGCGATCGCTGGGAGTTGCATCAGATATCCAAGTCCGGGTTTTAACTGCTCTAGAACAAGCAGTTTACAGTTTTAATAAACGCATAGTTTTTTCCGCTTCAACTACTAAATTAAGCTCGATCGCTTTCAGCCCAGACAGTCAAATGCTGTTGACAACTAGCGACGATCGTACTCTTAAGATTTGGCACACAAACGGCAATTTAAAAGCTGTTTTGAAGGGTCACAGCCATCGAATTATTAATGTGACTTTTAGTCCAGACAGTCAGAGGCTGGCATCAGTTAGCGAGGATAATACAGTTAAACTTTGGCAAGTTGACGGCAAGTTGATTCAAACTTTTAAAGTAGATAGCGGCAAAGTGACTGGTGTTAGCTTTAGCCAAAAAGACCGAATAATTGCCTCAGTAATTAATGAGGGAAATACGCTCCTGCAAAACTTGAACGATCGCCAAATAGTGAGGTCGCTCCAAGATAAATGTTTTGTCACAAACGTTAGTGGCAGCCGTGACGGAAAAATACTTGCTTCAGTTTGTTCTGATGGAACAGTTAAACTTGTGGATTTGAAAAATATTTTGGCAAACTTGTCTTCGCAGCAGGCTAAGGAGGTTAGCATTGCAGGTAATTTACTTGCAAATTTAAAGGTAGAGAAGGATACAATTACGAGTACAAGTTTTAGTTTTGATGGCACAACGATCGCGCTCGCAGGTACTGGTTCAAATGCGACGATCTGGAGCAAAGATGGTAAACTCCTGAGTATCTTAAAACATCCCAGTCAAGTCACAAATGTCAGTTTTAGTCCCGACGGTCAAATGTTACTATCTGCAAGCAAAGATAAAATGTTAAGACTCTGGAAAATTGATGGTACATTGCTCAAAACTTTAACAGGTAATACGGCTGCTTTTTGGAGTGCGAGTTTTAGTCCTGACGGTAAGGCGATCGCTAGTGCGAGTGCTGATGGTACGGTGATGCTGTGGAATCTGAATATTGATGATTTGTTGGTGCGGGGCTGCAATGTCGCCCGCAATTATTTTCAGACAAATGCGATCGCCAATTCCAGCAATCGCCACCTCTGTGACGGGATTGAAAGTCGATCGGACAGTCGATTTTAGATTTTAGACTTACTCTGGTGAATCGGGTTTTTGCGTAAGTCTTGATATGCTTAAATTGAGTAGCAGCTAATAAATAATAGGTCAGGGCGATCGGTGTATTCAACTTTAGAGCAAAAGTACCAGCGCCTGCAAACACAGTTAACGGGCGGCATCATCGCCCTTGGCGGCATTTTCTGCACGGGTACTCTCTGGTATTCGCAGGTGGAAAAATGGTCTTTGCTAGATTCGGCGTACATGACAGTATTTACCTTAGCAACTGTGGGCTACGGCGAACTGCACCCCCTCGGAAGACGCGGGCGAATGTTTACCATGTGCCTGATTTTGATGGGCGTGATTGCTATTGGTTTCATCGTCAACCGCTTTACAGAAGCGCTGATTCAAGGATATTTTCAAGAAGGAGCAAGAATTAGGCAACAGCGACGTTTGGTGGATTCTTTGATCGAACATTACATTCTCTGCGGTTTTGGGCGCACGGGGCGACAAATTGCCTTGGAATTTCAGGCAGAAAATATTCCTTTTGTGGTGGTAGATTCGGCGCTACAGTCGGTTCAGGCAGCTTTGGGCCTGGGGTACACGGCGGTGCAGGGAGACGCGACACTCGATGAAACTTTGTTGAATGTGGGGATCGATCGCGCAATTTGCATAGTGGCAGCTTTGCCGTCGGATGCTGAGAATTTGTACACTGTGCTGTCGGCGAAAACTCTGAATCCGAAGGTACGGGCGATCGCCCGCGCCACCACAGAAGAAGCCGTAAAGAAGTTGCAGCGGGGCGGCGCCGATGCCGTCGTATCCCCCTACATTACGGGGGGAAAACGGATGGCAGCGGCTGCTTTGCGCCCTCAGGTGATGGATTTTTTAGACGGGGTTTTGACGGGTACGGATAGTTCTTTTTATATGGAAGAATTTCTGGTAGATCCGAATAGTTGTGTCTACGTCGGACAAACTTTGAGAAATGCCAAGTTGCGATCGCAATCCGGGGCGTTAGTGTTAGCAATTCGACGGGCGGTTGGGACTTTGATTGTCGGGCCAACTGGAGAAACTGCGATCGAAGGAGGAGATATGCTAATTTGTTTGGGTACTGCCGAACACTTGCGTGCTCTCAATCAAATCCTCAGCCCCCTGAATTTTCGCATCCCCCGCCCTCCGAACTAAATTGAAGAAGGACTAAAGTCCGAACGATCAAACGGTTGATGAGGTTTGATCGTTCGGACTTTAGTCCTTCTTTCCCTCTTCCTTCTTCCTTCTTTTTATCCTGAGCGAAGCCGAAGCGATCCTTCTTCCTGATGACTAATGACAACTGACAACTGACAACTGACAACTGACTAATGCCCAATGCCCTGTTTGGCCAATGCCCTGTTTGGCCAATGCCCAATGACTTCTGATATCAATCGCACTTTAAACCCGCCGCTTCTGCGGTCGGAAATTCGATCGGCACAAAAGTTACCCCAAACTGCTGCTTAGAACACTTGACAATATGCACTAATTTTGGATTCAAATTTTTGCGATCGCCCGTTTCGTCAAACTGAATCGTTCCGGTAGCTCCGTTAGCGCTAAAATTTGGATCTGCCATAGTTTTTTGCATCCCTTCCCGGCTGGGTTGCTGCTGCATTTCAATGGCTTGAATCAACGTCTTTGCAGCATCGTAGGTTAACGCAGTTCGGTGACTGACATCTCCTTTCCAAAGCTTGCGAGTATCCTCAAGAAAATTTTGGTTGGGAGAGTTTAAAGGATGCCAAGAAACTGCGGCAGCCATTTTCTCAAAAGACGGTAACTGACTGGCAGCTTCTAAGGTTTTTTGACTGTATATTCCCCCGGTACCGACAACCCAACTGCGGTCGAGATTGGCTTGGAAAAGTGCCATCGCATTGTTAACTGCGATCGGGACGTGACTCGGGCTTAAAACAATCGTTGTTTTTTCTGTTTCCCCTGCTTTCCTAACTTCTTGGATAGCTTTTTTAACGTCAAAGTCGCTTTTTGATAGATCGAATTCGGTGATATTTGCAATAGTCCCTCCCCGTTCTCTAAACTGTTTTCTGAATTCTTCCCAAAAAGTCGAAGTGGATTCGCGGCTAGCATTGTAGAAACCAGCTACTTTGGTTTGACCTTGCTTTTCGATCAGATATTTCGTGAATACTTCCACACTAACTTTAGTCCGAGGCACAGTCCTAAAGAAAAATTTCCGGTGGTTTTCTTTGACTTCTTCCGTTGTACTACCTGGCGAAATTAATACTAAATGATTTTGGTTGTAAATATCGACTGTATGGGCTGTCGTTTGGTTAGTATAGTGACCGATCGCACCCAAAGTACCCGCGAGCTTGATTAGGGAATTGGCACGGGCGATCGCCTCTTCTTTCAGATTGGCATCATCGGCAATTATTACTTGTAAACCTTTGCCTTTAATAGCTTGATTTTCTGGAAAATCTAAATCTTTTAAATTGCGATATATCTCAGCATTGAATAATTTAAAATTAATTTCCGTTTGCGCTTGAGCAACTCCCCGCAGGATTTCTTGAGGCAAATCGATCTCGGCTCTACCTTTTTCGTTTATGGGAACGGGAATAATCACCGCGATTGTGTGATAATCTGCTTTTGTAGCTTTTAATAAGGCATTATTCATATAAATCAAGGTTTCGGGATCTTTGCGTTCTTCTTCAACCCACGACCTTTTAAAATATTTAAATGCTTCCCGATAATTGGATTTGGCAAATTCATTAATTCCGTTTTGCTTTAATCGAGGATTCGAGGATTTGAGGAGAGATTCTTCGCCGCAGCTTAAAGCATCTCCTTGGACTAAAAGGCAAGTTTTTGGGGTAAAAGTGTTGTGGAGAAAAAGGGCGATCGCAATTCCGGCCATAATTCCTGCGATTCCCAGCAGCAGTCGGCGAAAGTGCGATCGATAAAATCGGCTAAATCGCTCAAACCAATTGCATTGTGGTGGCGAATTCAAATCCTGCAAAACCTCGGCTACAGATTGATAGCGCTCTGTGAAGTTGTAGCGCACCATTTTGTTTAAAATTGCTTTCAAATTCTCGCTAATCTGTATCAAAGGTCGAGCGGAGTTTGAGTAGTGCAAAAAAATATCGTCCTGCGGAGAATTTATAATAAAAATTGGAGGAGGACGCAAGCCAGTTATGCCTTCAATAGCCACAATACCCACAGCATAAATATCGCTACAACGTTGAGGATTGCCAACCAATTGTTCCGCTGGCCCATATCCTTCCGTATAAATAGTTCTGCTTCTAGTTTGTCCTGAATCTGTGCTTTCTAAGGAACTGATTTCTTTGACCGCTCCAAAATCAATCAGAACTATTCTGCCATCATCGCGCCGTATCAAGTTAGAAGGAGTGATATCGCGGTGAATGACATTATTTTGGTGGTGGTGAACAAAACCGATAACTGCCAAGATATCCTGCAAAAAATCAATTACTTGCGTTTCATTCCATTGGGTATTTGGATTGAATTCTTCCCTGAGCGGATGTCCTTCAATATATTGTTGAATTAAATAAAAATAGTGATTTTCTTCAAAGCTATCGAATAACTGTGGAATCTGCGGTTGTTCGCCGAATCTGTACAAAGCTTCAACTTCTATTTGAAATTGATTTCTTGCTTCTGGCAAAAGTTGCGGATCGCTTGGCTGGCTAATTTCCTTAACAACGCACAGCCGATTATCGGGTATGTCTAAATCTATAGCTTTATATGTCCTAGCAAACCCTCCGCTACCTAATTCACTGACAATTTTGTAACGTTGGCACAGGATATCTCCTGGTTGCAGGCACATAATTTTTTTTATTTCTTAATTGGCTGCGATCGTCCAGCTTGATTCTACGGTATTTTTACAGACATTTTTGTTGAGTTTCTGTAAAGTTTTATCAAAACTACAGTCATGTCAAGTGCGATCGCGATCGATAGTTGATTTAGTTATGGGCGATCGTATTTTCTTGGGGCAAACTGCCGTGTTTTTTAATAACTTTGGTCGGAAAAATTGCTTTAGTCAATCAATTACAAAAGGGATTCCGAGAAAAAACTCAAGTCCGAACGATCAAACCTAATTAATAGTTAAATTTATGGTTTTAGTTTCGCAAAAATTCTCAAACCCAAAGCCGATGGCGGGATTTGAACCCGCGACCGACCGATTACGAATCGGTTACTCTACCACTGAGCTACATCGGCAAGACGATTATGAATAGTAGCATAAATTCAACAAAAAAGCAATGAGTTGTAGAATTTAATTAAAAACTCCACAACCCAAAACTCAGAACTTGTTAAACCGCAAGTTCTCCGTCATTTGAGCCGCCGCGGGCGCCGGAATAAACCAAACCTCGCTGCATATCCAGCGTTAGCATCGTGCCGTCCCGAATCACCCGCATGGCATTCTCCACGCCCACCATCACCGGCACGCCCAAACGCAAACCGATAATCGCAGCGTGAGAAGTCAAACTTTCCTCCTCCGTCACCACACCAGCGGCTTTGCGAATCATCTCCACAAAATCGGCGCTGGTGCGTTCTACTACCAAAATATCTCCAGAGTGGAAATTCGCGACATCCGCAGCAGTGCGAGCAACCCTGGCCATGCCGCTCACAGATCCCAAACCGACACCGGTACCTTTGCCTAAAACGGCTGTGACTACCTCAATTTTGATTAAATCGGTCGAGCCGGCAACCCCTTGCTGAGTACCGGCTGTCATCACCACTAAATCTCCGTCGCACAGCAACTCTTTTTCTTGGGCGACATTAATGGCAGATTGAAATGTCTGCCCTGTTGAGGGCAAATCCAGCACCAGCAATGGTTTGACTCCCCAGACTAATTGCAGTTGTCGGGCTACGTCTACGTGGGGAGTAACCGCCAAAATCGGTGTTTTGGGTCGGAACTTCGAGACGTTGCGGGCTGTTGCGCCGGTTTTGGTCAGTGTCATAATCGCCGCTGCGTTTAACTGTTCGGAGATTTGGCTGACTGCTTGGCTGATGCCGTTGGTGATCGATCGACCAACATCTTCTACATTTCTAATATTGCCCCTAATTCCTTCTCTCTCGATGCGGACGGCAATTCTCGCCATCGTCGCCACCGCTTCGACGGCGAAATTGCCGACAGCGGTTTCATTGGAGAGCATTACCGCATCAGTTCCGTCGAGAATGGCGTTAGCTACGTCGGAAATCTCGGCCCGCGTGGGACGGGGATTGTTGACCATGCTGTCGAGCATCTGGGTAGCGGTAATCACCGGAATCCCCATGCGGTTGGAAGTTGCAATCAAGCGCTTTTGCAAAATTGGCACGTCTTCGGCTGGTAGTTCTACGCCCAAATCGCCCCGGGCGACCATCACGCCGTTGCAAAGGGCGAGAATTTCTTCCATTTGTTCGATCGCCTCGTGCTTTTCGATCTTAGCAATCACCGGTACTTGCTTGCCCGCACTGGCAATCAGTTCTTTAATTTCGAGCATATCCTGGGGATTCCGCACGAAGCTCAGAGCCACCCAATCGACACCTTGGTCGAGGCCGAACATTAAATCTTTGCGGTCTTTATCGGTCAGCGCCTTAATTGACAGGTATACGCCGGGAAAATTTACGCCTTTGTTGTTGGAAAGCGGGCCGCCGACAACGACGCGACAGTAAAGTTCTCCCGCGCCGCGGTCTACTTTTTCGACGCGCATTTCTACTTTCCCGTCGTCGAGCAGAATTACGGCTCCCTCTGGGACTTCCGAAGCTAGGGGCTCGTAGGTGACTGAGGAAATCAGCTCTGTGCCGGCAACCGGGCGGCTGGTCAAAATGAAAGGATCGCCGTTTTTGACAACTATAGAGCCTGTTTCAAAGCGTCCCAAACGAATTTTCGGGCCTTGAAGGTCTTGGAGGATGGCGACCGGCTGGTTGAGTTCAAAGGACGTTTGTCTGATTAAGCGAATGCTGCGCTGGTGGTCTTCTTCTGTTCCGTGGGAAAAGTTGAGTCGCAAAGTTGTCGCACCAGCTTCAATCAGGTTGCGCAGCACTTCTGGGTCGGATGTTGCTGGGCCAATGGTGGCGACAATTTTAGTTCGGCGTAGGGCTTTTGGCAGTTGCATGAATTGAGATGGGGTGACTGGAGGATTTCTTCTTTAAATTTCGGCTAACGTTTCATCTTTCAGTACCAGCAATGACGCTAGTCTCAAGTCTTAAAAATTTTGATAGTCGTCAAAACAGCAGGCATTGACCAATATATAGAATATCTGACTTTTTACCGATCGGTAATCTTTTCTTGGCGATCGCCTTTTTTGAAAATATTTCCGCTCCCAGGCTTGACATAAATACAGATATACCCATTTTTTTTAGTTGGGCTGCTATGCTATGCGGCTAATTTAGGATTGAGATCCTCGCGCAACACCAATACTTTGCCTGTTGTGCAGAGGCTACTGTCTGGCGATCGAACTCAGTTTTTTTACTAAACTTTACTATTGGCAGACTTGTATCTTATACTACGCAAGTGTGAAATATTAAGGAGTGTTAACAAAGATGTCGGAGGCAGGACGGCCGCTGACAGTGCCGAAAGAGTTTCTGAGTCCTCCGGGTGACTTGAATCCGACGCTGCTGTTGTTTTTGAGTGCATTAGCGATTATCGCGATTTCCTTTGTGGGCTACTGGTACGGAGACTGGCCGGATTGGTGTTGTTTTTCGCTGAACGTGCTGGCGTTACACATGGCGGGCACTGTGATTCACGATGCGTCTCACCATGCGGCGCACCGCGATCGTACAATTAATGCTATTTTGGGACACGGCAGCGCGCTGATGTTGGGCTTTGCTTACCCGGTATTTACGCGGGTACATATGCAGCATCACGCCCACGTTAACGACCCAGATAACGATCCAGACCATTATGTTTCTACTGGCGGGCCTCTGTGGTTAATTGCTGCGAGGTTTTTTTACCACGAGATTTTCTTCTTTAAGCGCAAACTGTGGCGGAAATACGAACTTTGGGAATGGTTTTTCAGCCGTTTGTTTGTGATCGGAGTGGTTTATATCTCAATTCAATACGACCATTTAGGTTATGTGCTGAACTTTTGGTTTTCTCCTGCTTTGGTAGTGGGATTAGCCTTGGGGTTATTTTTTGATTATTTGCCGCACCGTCCGTTTCACGAGCGCGATCGCTGGAAAAATGCCAGAGTATATCCTAGTCCAATTCTGAATATTTTAATTTTGGGACAGAACTATCATTTGATCCATCACTTGTGGCCTTCAATTCCTTGGTACAATTACCAGCCAGCTTACGAAGCTGTGAAGCCGCTGTTAGATGAAAAGGGTTCTCCTCAAAGTCTGGGAATATTGGAAGGTAAAAAGGACTTTTGGAGTTTTATATATGACATCTTTTTAGGGATTAGGCTGCATCACAAGAAAGCCACTGATTGAAAAAAAATCCGGTTTCTTCGAGAAGCCGGTTTTTTTTTCAGAAGGAAGAGGGAAGAAGGAAGAGGGAAGTTCGGCAACGGATTATGTAACGGATTTAACGGATGTAATGGATCTCAGTTATTGTATATTGTAGGGTGCGTCAGGAAAGGTAATTCTCCATCATTACCGAAAATATCAGAACTGACGCACCATTTATTCCGAGCGTGTCAGTTATAATATTGCGAGAAAACTCGCGAAAATCTCCTTTTTCGCTCCGCACCTTCATTAACAATAATAGCTGGGCGAGTCCCTCCTTGTTCTGAACCTTGAACGGGTTCTAGATTAAGATCGTACACTTCACCGCGTCTCATATTCAGACTCACCTATCAGCAAAGCTTCCCCGTCCGCCGCCTCAAATTCTTGACAAATTGCCAAAGCTTCTGCTTGATATTCTGTATCGTTTGCCATTTCTGAAAAGTCGGCATAAATCACTCGATCTGGTTGGAGACTTCCTAAATGTTGAGGTTCGCTATTTTTATCAATTACCTCAGCACCGTAGGCAATACAAGCCAGAATATCATCTCGCTCTATACTTGGATACTGCTGAATAATTTCCTCGATTGTTGCTCCGCTAGCTAGGCAATCTAAAATCAGGGAAACCCAGATGCGATGTCCCCGTATACTGGGCTTGCCAAAACATATATTCGGAGCGATCGCAATCCGAGATAATAGATTTGTTCTGTTCATAAAACATCCTCCTCTACTAAGGATAACAGAAAAAATTTGCCTCTTTTAACTCAGTTAAAAATCAACCCACCATGGCTGGTGGGTTTACTCTTGAATCAATCAAAAAGTGATTTTCTTATTTTTCCGCAGCAACCGCGACGGCTAAATTCAAATCGGGGCGCAAATTTTGAGCTCCGCGCAAATAAGGATGATAAATTTCGCGGTGTGCGGGCCAATTGACGTGAATTAAAAAGCGGATGCAGCGTTCTAAAGCACCCTTGACGTGCATTTGCTGCACGTCCAATAAAGGAACATTGCACCACCGAGGGCGTTCGCGGGCGATCGCCGCCGGAAAGACAGCATCCAAATCGCGGGTAACAGAAAACGTAACACTAATTATTAATTCCGGATCTAAATTATTTCTTGTTTCTAATTCATCTAACAGTTCTCTCACCGCTTCTCGAATTGCTTCTACCGAATTCTCGCTGGCAGTTGTTGCCCCGCGAATCGCCCGCACTTGCCAATCCACGCAAATATTCTCCATTTTTTATGTCAGTTGTCAGTTGCTAGTTGTCAGTTGCTAGTTGTCAGTTGTTAGTTGTTAGTTGCAATTACCAATTACTAATTACCACTGCCAACTGACTACTGCCAACTGCCAACTGACTATTTAATCACGGGCGATACAGCCACAACGGCAAACCGCTAGTAGACAGCTCGAATTCCAGCAAATTCTTGTAAGCCCAAAGCCCGGATGTATCAAGACTACTCCCCAAGACGCGATTTAGGAAAGGTTTTTGTTTTTCTAGAGTGCAGCATTCGGTTTTTTCCGGGTCGAGGCCTGCGAGTTCGGCAGTCCAGCGGCGAGCGTCCTCTTCGGTTCCGAGTCGATCGACCAAACCCAATTCTAAGGCTTGCTGGCCGGTAAAAACGCGACCGTCGGCAAAAGTTTTGACGTTTTCAACGGGGAGTTTCCGGGCTTCGGCGACGGTTTCGACGAATTGCTGGTAGCTGCTGTCGATCAAGTCTTGCAGAATTTGCTGTTCGGGCTCGGTCAATTGTCGATCGAATGCCAAGATATCTTTATACGGCCCGGATTTAATTACCTGAAAAGAAACGCCGACTTTTTCTAGCAGCCCTTCTAGATTGTTACCCCGGATAATCACGCCAATACTGCCGGTAATTGTACCGGGATTGGCAACGATATGTTGAGCTCCCATGCCGATGTAAACTCCGCCAGAAGCTGAAATATTGCCAAAACTGGCGACTATTTTGATTTTTTCGCCCAAACGTTTGAGGGCGCTGTAAATTTCCTGGGAATCGCCGACTGTGCCGCCGGGGCTGTCTATCCGCAGCAGCAAGGCGGGAAATTTGCGCTCTTCTACGGTTTTGAGGGCTTCGAGGACTCGTTTGCGGGTTTCTCCGGCAATACCTCCGGTGACTTCGATACGGGCGATTTGTTTGCGGTAGCGGGGCTTGAATGGCCAAATCATGGGCAGTTTACAGGCAATGTTACGATTTTTTGTAGCTAACTTATAGTGTGCCTTATCTGAAGGAATCGGGCATGGGGCAAAGAGGGCATGGGCCAAACAGGTCATGGGGCATGGGGCATGGGGTATGGGGATGGGCATTGATAGCCTCCTCTCCCCTCTCCTTCTTTCCCTCTCCTTCTCCCACTCCCCCACAGCTTCGATCGCACTTAACCCATCTTCGATATATAATTGTAAAAATTGCTTAACAAATCTACATCATTCCCGAGAGCGCCACTCTCATCAATTATTTGGAGCCTCCGCCATGCAGCTAAAACTTACCGATTCTAAACTGCCCTTTGCACCGCTGTTACTGATTGCGCCGTTTTTCCTGTGGGGAACCGCGATGGTAGCAATGAAAGGGGTGATGCCGCACACGACACCGCTGTTTGTGGCAGTCGTGCGTTTAGTACCTGCGGGCGTGTTGGTGTTGCTGGCGGCGGCTTTGATGGGAAAACAGCAACCGCAGGGTTGGAAAGCTTGGCTGTGGATTTCGCTGTTTGCATTAGTTGACGGCACTTTGTTTCAAGGCTTTTTAGCCGAAGGTTTGGCGAGAACCGGTGCGGGTTTGGGATCGGTGATGATTGATTCTCAACCGCTAGCAGTGGCGATTTTGTGTTTGTGGCTGTTTCAAGAAAAAATAGGTTTTTGGGGCTGGTTGGGCTTAGTAATTGGCGTTATCGGCATCAGTTTGATTGGGTTGCCGGATGGCTTTATTTTGGGGCTGTTTCATCCTGAAACCGCGCAGGTTTCTGCGGGTATCGAAAGTGTGTTTCAGGGCGGGGAATGGTTGATGCTGTTGGCGGCTTTGTCGATGGCTGTGGGTACGGTTTTGGTGCGGTGGGTTTGCCGCTATGTTGACCCGATTGTGGCTACGGGCTGGCACATGATTTTAGGTGGTTTGCCGTTGTTGGCGCTTTCGGCGGCTACTGAGTCGGGGCAGTTTGTGAATATCGATTTGTCGGGTTGGATGGCTTTAGGTTATTCTACAGTGTTCGGAAGTGCGATCGCCTACGGTTTATTCTTTTACTTTGCATCAAGCGGCAGTTTGACGAGTTTAAGTTCTCTGACTTTTCTAACACCAGTTTTTGCTTTGCTGTTCGGGAATTTGTTGTTGGGCGAAGTATTGAATCCCCTGCAATCCATGGGAGTCGGGCTAACATTGGTGAGTATTTATTTGATCAACCAGCGGGATACTTTGGCCCAGAAATTGGGAAAAGGCCGGAATGGTGCAGCAAATTCTGAGGAGGAAGTGCAGTTGTTAGAGTCGTCTGATTTAAATACAGTTGAATTTCCAGTGCAAGTGCGGGCTACAGAATTGGAGTCGGAAGTTTAGTTAGTGGGGTGAGTTTGTTTAAACAGTAGTTAAACAGGTTTGTTATTGTTTAGAAATAGTCGCTAGCCCGACAGTCCGACAGGGAATTAATTCCCTGTCTCAAAGCGAAAGTCCTCTGAAGAGGACTGAAGAAGCTATCATTTTTATGAGTGTTTTACGGACGCGGTACCTTCGTTATCGATGAAAGAAACTGTGTTAATTTTATTAAAAAAACTCAAGAAATCATGAGTCCTCTTCAGAGGACTTTCGCTATGAGGCAGGGGTTTAAACCCCTGCCGGACTGCCGGAATGCCGGGTAACGCGCAAATTCAAACCCCTACCCAACGGCAAATCCCCTGCAAAACCCCATCGAAATTCTAACTCACCGGCTCAGTATATTCGCAAAAAATATTCAGACTAATTTTGAGCAAATAAAGAACAATAATAGTAGCAATACTAGGGTCGATCGGGATTCCCGAAGAAGCACCTAAACTTACAATAGCAACAATTAATCCCGTCAGCAAAGGCGCACTCCCAGGATTTTTCGTGTAATCTTTGAATTGAGCGCGCAAACCATCATTACCACAGAGTTCCGCGCGGAGAGTTTTCAGCGTAACTTCCCATAGAGATTTGCCACTTTTGGGCTGTGCAAAGGATTCAAGATTGGAGTTTTCACCCCACAATTCATCAAAACTCGCGTCAAATCTGCCGTTGTGTTTTTCCAGTATCGCAAAGGCTTCTTGGGCGGGAGCGTAATCTTGCAACATCATTCGCTTTTCATTTATTTCGGCGGCAGTTAGTATCGGTTCCATATTGTTAATTGCGGGTAAGTTAGTTAAACAATTTTGAATTGTAATGATTATACCAGTAATACTCGATCGATTCCGGGCGGGCTCTCCGGCCCACCCCACAAGCAAATTAGATGTATTGTGGAACGGGTCGGAGAGCCCGTTGCTAACATCCGGTATAATCTCCCGTAGGGGCGAAGCATTCGGCTAAAAATATGTCGGATATACCAATAATTTATCGCCCGAATGCTTCGCCCAAACCCAACGAAAAATCTATATGCTGCACCCCTACAGGTACTCGCAAAGGGCGAAGCATTTGCGTCACAAAAATCGGGTTTTTCCTAGATATTATCGCGCAAATGCTTCGCCCCTACAGGTGATCGTACAGAGGAATTACACCATCCGACCAGAGAAACCGGGTTTTTTCGCGAATCTGCGTGTCGCAACGAATATCTTCGCAAAAACCCGGTTTCTGA
>NZ_JAUBOJ010000142.1:0-16053 GCF_036700185.1 Microcoleus sp. BM001215392
AAGTAAAAATAGCCGAAGCGCTCGATCGCACAAACACCCTCTTTTTCCCCAACTCCAAAGCCCGCCTCACCACACCCTCCGGCCGACAAAACCAAGAACCAGATTTCCTCATCTTCCACCAAGGCAAATGGGGTATTCTGGAAATATCGCATCCCGATACCGAAAAAGATGAAACGCGCGATCGGCTGTTTGCATCTGCTGGTATCAGCATCATCCACTATTGCGACGCCCAAAGATGCCGCGAAGATGCCGATCGCATTGTCCGAGAATTTTTAGACATATTGAGTCAGGGATAGGGCGAGTGGTTTTTTCATCAGGGCGATCGAACTCTGTAATAAGGTAGCTGACGGGGTGACAACATAGTCAAAACATCGATCGAATAAAGGAAATAGCCCGATCGCCCCCTCTGAAAGAATGCTAGTTTATTGCGTATTATTATGATTAATTCACTAATAATATCTTGACAAAACTCCCTGCCAATTCTCTCCGCTTCGCTGCGCCCAATATTGAGCGTATAATCCTAAAATTGTTCGGCGACTAATCAGAAAATTCTGAAGACAGAGTAAAACAGTTTTGTAGTTTGAGGAGTTAGTCAAGTATGGGAAACCTGATACAGTTGATGCGATCGCCGAGATCGCTAGGTTTTTGGGCAGCAATCGCCCTAATGGTGGTGACGGTGCTTCCCCAGTCAGCACCGGCAAACGCTGCACCGAGGTCACAAAGGGAAAGAACCTCATCGTTAGAGAGTCGCCGCAATACTGCCCCCTTGCGTGTCAAACACAGAATAACTCAAGGAAGATGGATCGAAGTTAACTTGTCCAGACAGCGTTTAACTGCTTGGGAAAATAGCAGAGTCGTTTATTCCACAGCAATTTCCAGCGGTAAGCGTTCGACTCCTACTGGCCGAGGTGTGTTTGCCATCCAAAGTAAATATCGCGCCAAGACTATGCGGGGACGGGGATACGTCGTGCCTGACGTTCCGTACACGATGTTCTACTCTGGCCCCTATGCCATCCACGGCGCTGACTGGCACAACCGCTTTGGTACGCCCGTCAGCCACGGGTGCATAAATCTGCCCGTAGGTCAAGCCCGCAGGCTGTTTCGTTGGGCTCTGGTGGGAACGAGAGTTGTAGTGCGTTAGAAAATTTAAGGTGGCAGATTTGAGATTTGATGGAAAACAGATAAATTTGCCTCATCTTCATTATCCAGCAGATTCAGCCGACGCAGCGAATCTATCAGCTACGGCTTTGGCAATTAACGCTACCTGACGAGGAGGCAAAAATTGAATTTTTTTAACGATATCGTTAATTTCTGGGGCTTGCGAGACTGAATTGCCATCCAAAATGCTGAGAAACTCTTCCAGCGAATAACCAGCTCTCGCAGCAATTTTAGCCAAGTTTTCCGTCTCTGGAACCGTCTCGCCCCTTTCCCAAAGCTGAACCGCAGTAGCATAAACGCCCAAAAGCTTACCAAATGCTCGCTGACTCATTGTTCCGCGAGCAGTTTTGATGATTTCGCTAAGTTTTTGTCTATTTTGGATGTTCACGACTTAAAAGCTATGCGATCGTACCTACCAGTCTACTTACGAACTAATAAATCAACTATATTTTCCAGACGACTCAGCCGCCGCCGCGAGCCTATCCATCACGGCTCTACCAATGACGGCTAACTCACTAATGGGTATACATTGAATTTTTTTAAGCAGATCGTTAGTATCTACGGGTTCCTGCACCGGCTTGCCTTCAAGATGAGCCATGAGCTCTTCCATCGTAAAGCCTGCTCTTGTCGCAATCTGAGTCAAATTTTTCGTATCTGGAAGTACCTGCCCCTTTTCCCAGTACAAGACAGAAGCAGCAGAAACTCCCAACAGCTTGCCAAAAGCGGTCAGACTCATCGAGCCCCGCGCTAATTTAACAACCTCACTCAGTTTTTTCTTAGCTTCTGCGTCCACGGTATCAGCCACGAGATAACCACAATTCCTAGTTTACTTGTGTACCAACAAATTTACCTGTCTTGCTTGACAGGAGAAGATTTAGCAGATATTATTTTAATTACATTGAAAATTTTAATTTTAATCAAAACAGATTTAGGAGAAATAGCAATGACCAAGAGACGCACTCAAAAAACTCACAAGCCCAGCCGCAACCGTCAAAGCCTCACAGCCTCCGGTTGGCTAAAACCTCAGCGCTGGCAAATCTCCAAAATGGAAGCAGCCGAAGCCCTGAGAATGTCAGTCAAGCGCATAGTCAAAGTGTACCCCAAACAACATCAGGTAATAGTTGTTTACCTGAACCAGAAAGGACAAAAATGCAGTTCCTTTTTCAGCTACAGGCTATTTGCCAGATGGGAGCAAGAGGCGATCGCAGCCATAGCCAGTTGTCGAAACCAGCAAACCCTCGCACCTCTAGAAATCATCGTACAGTACGACCTCGAACATTTCAAGTATCCAGTGGCGATCGCCGATGCAATTTGGGAAGCCCTACTCAACCACATCCGTCAAGTCATCAGGGAACAAAGGCTCAGCAAACAATGCGCCTAAGTTCCCCATCAACCAATCAATTAGAAGTAGAAGCAGCCAACTCGACCAAACGTTCCTGCTGATCCTGAGAAATGCAAGTCTGAATAATCTCCTCAATATCTCCTTCCAAAACACTATTGAGCGAAAAATTCTCTCCCAAACGGTGGTCGGTAGCCCGATTATCCTTATAGTTGTACGTGCGAATTTTTTCCGATCGCGAACCAGTACCAACCTGAGCCAAACGCCGCGACTTCACCTCATCCTGCTGCTCCCGCAACTTAATGTCATAGAGCTTCGCGCGCAAAATCTGCATCGCCCGCTCCTTATTCTGCAACTGACTGCGCTCCTCTGTACAGAAAATCCGAATCCCAGTCGGCTTGTGAAACAAATCCGCAGCAGTTTCAACCTTGTTCACGTTTTGGCCGCCAGCGCCGCCCGATCGAGCCGTACTCATCTCAATATCCTTGGGATCGATGTGAATCTCCACCTCATCCACCTCCGGCATCACCGCCACCGTCGCCGTCGAAGTATGAATCCGGCCGCCCGCCTCAGTCACCGGTACGCGCTGCACCCGGTGCACTCCAGCCTCAAACTTCAGCTTGCTATACACGCTGTCGCCTGTAACTTCCAGAATCACCTCTTTAAAGCCGCCCATTTCCGCCAGTGACTCGCTCACCAATTTTACCTGCCAGCCTTGGGTTTGAGCGTAACGGGTATACAGCCGCAGCAAATCACCCGCCCAAATACTAGCCTCATCTCCGCCAGTACCCGCGCGAATTTCCAGCATAATATTCTTGTCATCGTTCGGATCGCGCGGTAGCAGCAACACCTTCAAACGACTTTCCAAATTCTCCAGCTTCGACTCAAGTTCCTCAACTTCCATCCCGGCCATAAGCTGCATTTCTCGATCGCTCGCAGCTTCCTTAAGAACTTGCCGCGCGCCCACCAAATCTTCCTGAGTAGTTTTCCACAGATCAAAAGTATCGACTACTGCTTCTAAGGACGATCGAGCTTTTGCTACCCGCTGAAACTCATAATTATCCCTAGCCACATCCGGGTCAGCCATGCGGCGAGTCAACTCATGAAAAGTTTGCTCCACCGACTTCAATTTATCCAGCAAATAAGATTCAGCCATGTCAAATGTCCTCCGTCAATCGATTTTAGATTTTAGATTTTAGATTTTAGAATTTAGAATTGAAGAGAAGTTGGGATAGAATCGCGCTCTTTCCTCAACTGCGGGCCGTAGCAACTCTTCAGTCTAAGCTCTCCAATCCAAGGGCGGATAGATTTTAGATTTTAGACTTTAGATTTGAAGACAAGTTGGGATACAATCGCGATCTTTCCTCAACTGCGGGCCGTAGCAATCTCCAATCTCAAATCCAAAATCCGAGAGCAGTCAGTTACCAGTAGCAAAAAATACTGCCAACCGACTGCGGACAAATGACAATCCGGCTACTTCTTCTTTTTGGCTTTAGCAGCAGCCTTAGCAGCATCTGCTTTCGGATCTTCCATTTTCAGCGGCCCAGACAAAGCATCTACCTGGGGCATTTCTACATCCGTCATGCCATATTTCCGCATAAAGCGTTCCACACGACCTTCAGTATCAATAATCTTCTGAGTGCCAGTATAAAAAGGATGATTTCCCGACCAGACATCTACTTGAAGCTTTGGTCTAGTGGAACCAACAGTCATCACAAGTTCGCCGTTGCAATAAACCTGAGATTCGGGATACCACTCAGGGTGAATGCCATCTTTCGCCATTTTTTTTACTCTCTAATTTTTGACTTTACAACCATTTTAGCTGGCGCAGGACTTCTACACCAACAACAGCAGCAATTTTGTCTTATACCTTTTGGGACCGGGAATCAGGAATCGGAAATAAACTTGAAAAAAAGGCAGATAAAATCTGAACGATTCTTGCCTTTTCTTTCTTCCTTCTTCCCTCTTCCTTCTTCCGTCAATCCGTCAATCCGAACTTCCGTTACATCCGTCACAAAATCCGTTGCCGAACTTCCGTTACATCCGTTACTTGCATCCGCTGCCGAACCTCGATTACCGCTTGGAGTATTGAGGAGCTTTCCGAGCTTTCCGCAAACCGTACTTTTTCCGTTCTTTTGCCCGCGGGTCGCGAGTCAAGTAGCCCTCCGTCTTCAGAGGTTTCCGGTTGTCCGGGTCTAATTGACAAAGTGCTCTAGCGACACCCAAACGAATGGAGTCAGCTTGACCTGTCAAGCCACCGCCTTCGACTTTGACCAAAATGTCGTACTCATTTTCCAGGCCCAAAGTTTCCAGAGGGGCCTTAGCGAGCGCCAAATAAGTAGGGTTGAATTGCAGGTACAAATCTCCCTCTTTACCATTGACAGTCAGTATGCCTGTGCCGGGAACCAAACGTACCCGGGCTACGGAACATTTGCGGCGGCCTGTACCCCAGTACACAGCGCGGCCGGTATCTGTTGCTTGCATTACTCATTTCCTCCCGGAATCGTGTGAACAATTAATTCTTCTGGTTGTTGAGCTGCGTGCGGGTGGTTAGGGCCAGCGTACACTTTCAACTTAGTAAACAGTTGTCTGCCCAGAGATGTGTGAGGCAGCATTCCCCGAATCGCTTCTTCGACAATTCTTTCGGGCAAACGTGCTTGCAATTTGGCAAAAGTTTCTGTTTTCATCCCGCCCGGTCTTCCAGAGTGGCGGCGGTAGATTTTCTGGGTGCGTTTTTTACCAGTAACAGCGATTTTGTCAGCATTGATGACAATTACGAAGTCACCGGTATCCATTGAAGGAGTGTAAGTGGGTTTGTGTTTGCCCCGGAGGTGCATGGCAACTTCTGTTGCCAGACGGCCCAGGCGCTGGTCGGCGGCATCGACCACGTACCACTTGTGCTCTAGGGAGTCTTTAGTAGGGACGTAAGTTTTGTTCATTGTTAGTTGTCAGTTGTTATTTATTAATTGTTATTTGTTAGTTGTCAGTTGTTATTAGTTACTGGTTATTTGTTAGTTGTTGCCAATAACTAATAACCAGTAACTAATAACTAATAACTAATAACCAATAACTAATTTGGGCTGAGTGTCGTACCAAACATCTGGGGGAAAGGGAAAGTCACAATAGCCAACCCGCAGCAGGCACAAACCTTGAGGGGGAGCGGCATATTTTACCATTTCTCGGCGTTCGTTGACCCAGATATCTGTGAAATTATCGATCGCCCTGGACCCTTGACCCACCTGCACCAGCAACCCCACCAGCAGGCGCATCATCCCGTACAGAAACCCGCTCGCCTGAACCTCAATATAGATAAGAGGCCCAGAACGGTGACACTCTGCGGCTTGTACGTCCACCCAAGAATGGGGGCGAGCAGACCCTGCCCGGTGGAAAGCAGCCAAGTGATGCCGCCCGATTAGCGGTGTCAAAGCTGCCTGAATCTTTGATTCATCCACAGGTGCCCGGTAGCAGTGCCAAGCATAAGGACGCACAAACAGATTAGGAATCGGGTCTGTATAAAGGGTGTAGCGATAGCGCCGCCAACTGGCTGAGAACCGAGCGTGCCAGGTAGGTTCCACCTTTGCCGAAGCTCGAATTAAAATATCTTTTGCCAGTCGAGAGTTGAGAACGCTTGCCCAGCGGTGAGCCGGAATTGGGCCATCAGCATCAAAATGGGCTACTTGAGCAGCGGCGTGAACTCCCGCATCAGTTCTCCCGGCTGCGTACAGCGTTACCGGGCGTTGGAGCACATTCGATATTGTTGTTTCAATTTCTTCTTGTACTGTACGCTGGTTCGGCTGTCGCTGCCAACCGTGAAACTCAGTGCCGAGGTATTGGATTACCAAAGCAATGCGTTGTGTCGATCGGGCATTTTCGATTGGGGATTTTGGATTGTCAGTCATAAATCAAAAATCTCCCACCCAAAATTGCATTAAACCAGTTCAACGATCGCCATTTCGGAATTGTCTCCTTGGCGGGGGACAGTTCGCACTACGCGGGTGTAGCCCCCGTTGCGCGAGCCGTAACGTTCTTGGGCAGCCTCAAACAAGGCGTGTACTAACTGTTTGTCGTAGATATAGCCCATAGCTTGCCGACGAGCGGCCAAGGAGCCTTCTTTGGCCAAGGTAATCATTCTGTCAGCTTCTGGGCGCAGCGCTTTGGCGCGGGCGAGAGTGGTAGTGATTTTACCGTGGCGGATTAATTCGGTGGTCAGCGAGCGCAGCATGGCGCGGCGCTGATCGGCCGGTTTGTTTAGTTGGGGGACGCGACAGCGGTGACGCATAGCAGTTGGTAATTGGTAATTGGTAATTGGTAACTGGATGCAGGGATAGATAGTCTGCTAAATCTGGCTGTCAATTCTTGGTTCTGAAGAACTTACGCAGTGACAATGCAGATTTTTTTGACCCGTTACCGGTTGATTAACTTTTAGCTGATTGTTCCTGTAGCAAGGTAATGCCCAAGCATTTTAAAGCTTCAATCACTTCTTCTGCGGACTTCTACCCGAGGTTTTTAATTTCGAGCAAGTCTTCTTGGGTATAATCCAATAAGTCTGCCACCGAGTTGAACTGAACCCGCTTGAGACAGTTGTAAGTTTTGACCTACAACTGCAATTCTTCGATCGCTATATCTTCAGGACGCATAGCAGTTAGTAAGTAATTGGTGATTGGTGATTGGTGATTGGTAATCGGTCATGGGCTACGGGTGAAATAAAATTCATCTTTGAGCCTGCTAACGATTACCCAGTACCTCTTACCGTTCGTTCAATTAACTTTTAGCTGATTTTTCCTGGGGCAAAGTTATGCCCAAGCGTTTTTGTAAAGCTTCAATCACTTCTTCTGCGGACTTCTGCCCGAAGTTTTTAATTTCGAGCAAGTCTTCTTGGGTATAATCCAATAAGTCTGCCACTGAGTTGATCTGAGCCCGCTTGAGACAGTTGTAAGCCCGGACTGACAACTGCAATTCTTCGATCGGAATTTGGCTGTTTACATCGGCCTCACCTGGATACTCGGGTTTGAGAGAATCTTGGGTGATGTCTTTGAGAGGTGCAAATAAATCTACCAGGATGTGGGCAGATTGACTCAAAGCTTCTTGAGGAGTCACACTGCCATCAGTCCAGATTTCCATAACCAGCCGGTCTTTCTCGGCGGTGCCGCCGAGCCGAGCATCTTCTACGCTGTAGTTGACTCTGCGAATCGGCATAAAGATGGCATCAATTTGGAGAAAATCCAAAGCAGATCCATCATCTCGAGTGCGGTCTACTGCTCGGTATCCGATGCCTTTTTCAATTCTGAATTCCATTTCCAGAACAGAACCGGGGGAGAGAGTCGCAATGTACTGCGATTTATCGATCAATTCCACCTCCGAGGGCAAATCAAATCGATCGGCCGTAACTGTGACAGGCCCGGTAATCTTCAACCTGCCGATTTGCGGCTGTTGAGAATGAGTTTTGAGAACAACCTCTTTCATGTTCAGGAGAATTTCCAGAACGTCTTCACGTACCCCTTCGATCGTGGCAAACTCGTGATTGACGCCCGCGATGCGGACTGAAGTTACTGCCGTTCCTTCCAAATTTGACAGCAGAACTCGCCGAAGCGCATTCCCGACAGTTGTTCCCTGACCGCGATCGAGCGGTTCCAGGACAAATTTTCCGTACTGACTTCGGTCTTTGTCAGTGTTAGACTCTATACATTCAATTTGAAACTGCGCCACGGAGTGACCTCCCTTTTCCACTTTGGATTTTTGATTTTGGATTTTAGATTGCAGAGCATACCCCTGAACGGATTTCGGATTTTGGATGGACGGGGCAACAGTTAGAACCATGATTTTTTGACTTTAATCAGTTAGCCATTATCCAAAATCTAAAATCTAAAATCTCAAATCGTTTTAGACTCTACGCCGCTTGGGAGGGCGACAGCCGTTGTGAGGAATTGGGGTAACATCTCGAATCAGAGTGATTTCCAGTTGAGCCCCTTGCAGCGCGCGGATCGCAGTTTCTCGACCGGCTCCGGGCCCGCTAACCATTACTTCTATTTGGCGCATTCCCTGGTCATGCGCCCGGCGAGCTGCACTTTCTGCTGCTGTTTGAGCTGCAAAGGGAGTCCCTTTTTTAGCTCCTTTGAAACCGCTGGAACCTGCTGATGCCCAGGATATTACTTCGCCATTGAGGTCGGTAATAGTCACAATCGTGTTGTTAAAGGTAGACTGGATGTAGCCTACCCCATTGGGTACATTCCGTTTCTGCTTTTTTGCACCAGATTTCTTGCCTGTTTGTTGTCGCGCCATATTAGTCTCTTTAACGTTTCTCTCAACTAATGTCCCGAAGCGCTAGGAGCGAGCAGCCCCCAGCGTATTTTTCCCAACCAGATGTTGTTACTTCTTGGAAGGTGCCTTTTTCTTGCCCGCAACTGTTCGGCGGACGCCGCGACGGGTTCTAGCGTTGGTACGGGTTCGTTGACCCCGCACGGGCAGACCCAAGCGGTGACGCCGACCGCGATAAGTCCCGATATCCATCAGGCGCTTGATGTTCATTGACTCCCAGCGCCGGAGGTCTCCTTCGATTTGGTAGGTGCTTTCTACGTGAGCCCGCAGAAGTGTCACGTCAGCCTCTGTTAAATCCTTGACACGAATGTCAGGATTTACGCCTGTTGCAGCGATGATTTTTTGGGCCCGCGACAGGCCTATTCCGAAAATGTATGTCAGACCTATTTCGACGCGCTTATCGCGTGGAAGGTCTACCCCGGCAATCCGTGCCACACTTTTTGTCTCCCTAGTTTTTCTGTTTGGCTACAATGTTGATTGAGATAACACCTGGGTGCAGTGCCCAATCTTGCTGTTTTCTAACCTTGGCGTTGTTTGTGTTTCGGGTTAGTGCATATCACCATCACTCGGCCGCGACGGCGGATGACGCGACATTTTTCACAAATTTTTTTGACAGATGCTCGAACTTTCATCTTTCTTCCTGCCTGGAGAACCCCGCTCTACTGGAGAGCACGCACGCTGGCCCGTAGAGCGGTGGGAGGAGAGGCTGGGCAAGGTGTAGACCTCTCCTCGATTAAATTGTATAAAGTGCGGGTTGTTTCACCAAGGAGCTCGCTTGCACCCACTCCCATTGCTGGGTAAAGTTCGCTGGCGCCAGAATTTTGGCGATCGATACTTAAACGGCGTAGCAATGACTTAACCCGGTACGCCGCTGGGTTGTTGACGCCCTTCTCGGCAACACTACAAACGTAGCATTATAGCATAAATTTGAAGCTTTTTACCAAATTCTCTCTAATTAAACTTAGAATTAGTTTTTAGAAAGTTTTATCTAAGCCTATTTTTTGCGAAGGCGATAAGTAATCCTGCCTTTGGTCAAGTCGTAGGGAGTTAATTCAACTTTGACGCGATCGCCAGGCAGAATTTTGATGTAGTTGCGGCGGATCTTGCCGGAAATATGAGCTAGCACGTTAAACCCATTATCTAGGTCAACGCGAAACATCGCATTCGGCAGTGATTCCGTCACTGTCCCTTCCATTTCAATTAAATCTTGCTTAGACAATTTGGTATTTACCTCAACTCTACATTTGATTAACTAGGAGTGTCCCGGCGTTTGCTTCAAAACCTATTTACAAAGTAGGGATCAGCCGATTTGAGATTTGAGATTTTAGATTAACTCCACAGATGGATCAAAGGAGGAGGAACTTCGGTCTAAAATTTGGGATCTCGACGACGATCGTCGGTGGCTTTTATCCGTTTTGGGCGGATCGAAGGCGAACGGGGCAATAATTCGGGTAGCTCGATCGACTCAAACACTCAACCAACCGCTCGCTAAAGCTTTACTTGAGTAAAGTGGTGGCAATTAGTATCGAGTTCAATCCTGTTTCTAGCAACCCTCACAAAACCCGATCGCACAAAAAGCTCCTAGTTAACATATCTTAGCAAAAGCTGGTGAGTAACAAGCTGTATTGAGAGGGTTCAAGAGTCGCCCGAGAGAGCTTGTTGCAGTTCTGCGGTCACTACTTCCATGTCGCGATCGCCATCAACCGCAACTAACTGTTCGCGGGCGCTGTAAAACTCAATCAAAGGCTCAGTTTGCTCGCGATAAACTTGCAACCGGCGGCGGATCGTCTCTTCATTGTCATCCTGGCGGCCCCGCGACAGCAGGCGAGTCACCAAAACATTGTCAGGTACGTCCAAATTGACAGCTCGCAGAGCGCAGTCCTTACCAGACTTACTTCCCTCAGTACCAACCTCACACAGCAGTTTGTCAAAAAATGCTGCCTGTGCCACAGTACGGGGAAAGCCGTCGAGAATCCAGCCTGCACGAGCATCTGGTTCATTCATGCGTTCTTGGACGATATCCATCAATAACTCATCGGGAACCAACTCACCAGCATCCATGTAGGCTTTCGCCTTTAGACCCAAGGGAGTTTTCGCAACCACGCAGGCGCGGAGGATGTCACCCGTTGAAATGTGGGGTATTTTCCAGAGAGCGGCTAAAAGCTGAGCCTGAGTTCCCTTGCCGGCCCCTGGAGGCCCCATAAAAATCAATTGCATTGCGATTACTTCACCATTCCTTCATATCGCTGGGAGATGACGTAAGTTTGAATTTGCTTGGCAGTTTCGATCGCGACACCCACTAGAATTAGTAGGGAAGTTGCACCAAACCCTCTAAAAGTTTGGACGCCGATCGCACTTTCGACAGCCGTTGGTACAATAGCTACCAGACCGAGAAATATCGCTCCCAAGAAAGTCAAACGGTTCAAAACCTTCTCCACATAATCGCTCGTTTTCTGACCGGGGCGAATCCCAGGAATACTGGCACCCATTTTCTTCAAGTTCTGAGACATATCTACGGGGTTCATAATCAACGAAGTGTAGAAATAGCTGAAGAACAGAATCAAAGTCAGATAAAAAAGAGCGTAAGCCCAAGGCGCCGGCCCGTTAGGACTCAACACATTAGCAACTTGAACCAAAAACGGCTGATTGAGAGACTGAGCAAGGAAAGAAGGCACAATCAACACCGAAGATGCAAAAATAATTGGCATCACTCCGCCTTGATTTAAGCGCAGGGGTAGATAACTGCGACTCTCCCGATAAACTTTGCGACCGACCTGGCGGCGAGCCGAAATAATCGGAATGCGACGAATACCTTCCTGAACAAAAACAATCCCGACAATCGTCACCAAAAAGACCAGCAGCAGAACAACTACGCGGCCTACAACTTGCGTGTCACCACTTTGAGCCAATTCAAAAGTTTGTCCCAAAGAGCGCGGCAAAACCGACACAATGTTGATAAAAATCAGCAGCGATGCTCCGTTCCCGATGCCTCGTTCCGTAACCACTTCCGAGATCCACATCACAAACATCGAGCCTGCTGTTAGAGCCAAAGCTGTTTGTGGGATGAAAAAAGGGCCCGGAGATTGAGCAAAGGGACTGACCCAAATCGCAATGCCAATGCTTTGCAGAACGGCCCAGCCCAAGGAAACGTAGCGAGTAATTTGAGAAATCTTCCGCCGCCCTGCTTCTCCTTCATTTTTCTGCAAGTCTTCTAAACTTGGCAGAGCCGCAGTGAGAAGTTGCACGATAATTGAAGCATTAATGTAGGGCAAAATCCCCAGCGCGAAAATCCCCAAAGCTGAGAGACCGCCTCCTGAAAACAAGTCCAGAAAGCCAATTAAAGGGCTATTTTGGACGTTTTGGGCAAAGGCGGCGCGATCGATCCCGGGGACTGGCAAGTGGACACCCAGGCGCACTAAAATCAATAAACCAATGGTGACGAGGATGCGGCCCCGCAAACCAGCAGCTTGAGCCATCTGCATGAACGTCTCTTGTGCAGTTGGCGCTTTTTCTTTACTAACGTCCATAGTTACGATTTGGGATTTTAGATTTGGGATTTTCGACTAAATCATTTTCTGATAGCAAGAAGAGAGGATTTGAGATTTGGACATCCTCTCAAACCTCAAATCTTTAGGCAACTAATTCGCAACTTCCGCCGGCGGCTTCAATTTTGGTGCGAGCACCTGCGGTAAAAGCCGCAGCGCGCACTTGCAGAGCCACATTCAGTTCGCCATCTCCTAAGATTTTCAGCGGCCCGTCGTCTGTGGTGACAATTTTTGCTTCGATCAAAGATGTGAGAGTAACTGCTGTGTTTGCTGGCAGGGATGCTAATCTACTTACATTAATGGTAGTGTACTCTTTCCGGTTCACTAGAGGGAAGCTTTTCAGCTTTGGCAGGCGGCGGTAAAGGGGATTTTGACCACCTTCAAAACCGGGTCTAGTGCCGCTACCGGCTCTAGATTTTTGACCGCGCATCCCTTTGCCGGAGCTCGCGCCTTGACCGGCAGAAATACCTCTGCCCAAGCGTCGGGGGCGCTTTTGGGAGCCTGCTTTGGGTCGGGCGTCTTGCAATCTCATAGTTTTAGTAATTGGTAATTGGTAATTGGTATGCAAGAGAGGGGGCGCGCAGTAGTTTTGAGTGCGTGAGTTTTGAGTTGCGGATTTTGTAATACTCAACTGCACACTTAACACTCAAAACTGACAGTTTCCCATTCTCTATGCCCTAACCGTAGAGGTTTTCTACTGGAATTCCGCGTTCTTGAGCCACTTCGGACAAGGTGCGGAGGGTGGAGAGGGCGTTGACTGCTGCTCTGGCGTTGTTTAAGGGATTTCCAGAACCTAGCTGTTTGGCTAAGATGTTGCGGACTCCTGCTAATTCGAGAACAGTGCGAACTGCTCCCCCTGCGATTACGCCTGTTCCGGGTGCTGCCGGACGCATCATTACTTTGGCTCCGCCACCTGCACCGTTGATGGGGTGAGGGATGGAGTTTGCTTTGGTGAGGGGGACTTCAATTAGGTGCTTTTTGCCGTCAGCGACGCCTTTTTTAACGGCACCGATTACGTCGCTAGCTTTGCCGACTCCCACTCCAACTTGACCGCGTTCGTTGCCGATAATGACTATGGCGCGGAAGCTGAGTTTTTTACCGCCTTTAACTACTTTGGTAACGCGACGAATCTGAACAACCCGTTCTTGCCATTCGGATTCTTTTTCGCGCCCTTTGTTGTTGCTACTTTTTTTCTTGTTGCGCTGTTCTTTTTGTTCTGCCATAGTTTTGTGTTGTGGGAATTGAAGATTGCTAACTGGTTGTTGGCAAGTAGAAATTAACAACTAGGAATTAAGAATTTTATTCTCGATAAATTCTTGTTTCTTCATCTAAAAGAATAAGAATTTTATGCGAGATTCCTGATTCCTGCTATCCGTTACATCCGTTACATCCCGTACACGGCTTCGTTGCCGAACTTGCTTCTTCCTAAAAGTCTAACCCGGCTTCGCGAGCTGCATCTGCGAGGGCTTTGACGCGACCGTGATAGAGGTTGCCTCCGCGATCGAATACGACTTTAGCTATGCCAGCGCTAGAACAGCGTTTGGCAATCAACTGACCGACTTGGACGCTCGCTGTGCAGTTGCTGCCAGAAGTGAGATTTGACTTCAATTCTGGATCGAGGGTTGACGCAGCAGCCAAAGTGTGCTGTGCAGTGTCGTCGATTACTTGAGCGTAGATGTGATTGGACGATCGAAATACCGCTAATCTGGGACGTTCGGCGGTGCCGAATACCTTGCGCCGCACGCGGCGGTGTCTGCGGTGGACTGATTCTTTGCGAGTAAGCTTCATTGTTACTTCTTACCTGTTTTGCCTGTTTTACCAGCTTTGCGCCGGACGACTTCGCCGCTGTAGCGAATCCCTTTGCCCTTGTAGACTTCGGGCGGACGCACCGCGCGGATGCGGGCTGCTGTGTTGCCTACGAGTTCTTTGTCAATGCCGGAGACAATGACGTTAGTGTTGCCTTCAACTGCCATGGTGATGCCTTCTGGAGGAGGCATTTCAACAGGCTTGCTGTAACCGACGTTTAAAATCAGGTTCCGTCCTTGAACCTGTGCCCGATAACCTGTACCGATGATTTCCAGACGACGCTGAAAGCCTTGGGATACACCTTCGACCATGTTGGCGACTAGGGTGCGGCACAAACCGTGCAGTTGTCTGGCGACGCGAGATTCGTCTCGGCGGGTAACGAGTAAAGTTTCGCCTTCTAGTCCCATGACAATTTCGGCTGGTATTACTCGGGAAAGTTCACCTTTAGGGCCTTTGACGGCTACTTTTTGACCGTCTAGGGTGATGGTGACTTTACTGGGGATGCTAATCGGACGCTTGCCAATTCGCGACATAGTTTTTGTCCTTTGTTTTTAGTTAATTAGTCGTCAGTTGTCAGTTGTTAGTTGCCAGTTGTCAGTTGTTAGCTGTTAGTTGTTAGTTGTTAGTTGTTAGTTGTCATCATTTGCTACTAACCACTAACCAATAACTAATAACTAATGACTGCTGACTAATGACTAATGACTACCAAACATAACAAAGCACTTCACCGCCTAAACCTTGGCGTCGGGCTTCTCTATCGGTCATAATGCCGCTGGAGGTGGAGATAATGGCTATGCCAATTCCGCCTAATACTCTGGGCAATTCTTTACGGTTCGAGTAAACGCGAAGTCCTGGTTTGCTGACTCGCTTAAGTGCGGTGATAATGGGCTTGCGAGTTTTACCTTTGTACTTTAAAGAAAGCACTATAGTTCGCTTGATCCCTTCTGGTTCTGCTTCTTCAAATTCGCTGATAAAGCCTTCGTTTTTGAGAACTTGGGCGATGCTACGGGTCATTTTTGTAGCTGGAATTTGTGTTGTTTGGTGGCGCGCCATGCAAGAATTGCGAATGCGCGTCAACATATCTGCTATGGTATCGTTAGCTGCCATCTTTTGCTTCTTACTCTAGTGCTTAGTTGTCCCGGAACGGCATTCCCATTTCTTTAAGCAAGGCACGTCCTTCTTCGTCGGTATTTGCTGTGGTGATGATTGAAATGTCCATGCCTCGAATTTGATCGATGCGGTCATATTCTATTTCTGGAAAGATTAGCTGTTCTCTCAGACCCAAGCTGTAGTTGCCGCGCCCGTCAAAGCTTTTGGGACTGATGCCGCGGAAGTCGCGGATGCGTGGGAGTGCGAGGTTGATCAGCCGATCGAGAAAATCGTACATCCGATCGCCGCGCAGCGTCACCATCACGCCGACTGGTACTCCTTTGCGGATTTTGAAGCCTGCGATCGCTTTTTTGGCGCGAGTCACCACTGGTTTTTGGCCGGTGATGATGGCAATTTCATTCAGCGACGAATCCAGTGCCTTAGCGTTTTGAGAAGCTTCTCCCAAACCCCGGTTAACGGTAACTTTGATGAGTTTGGGAACCTGATGGATATTAGTATATTTAAACTGATCCATCAGTGTGGGAACGATTTTACCTTGATAAAGAACTTTGAGTTTGTCCGGCATAGTTTTTGTGTTTCGTTAACTGTCCCTGGGCTTGGTCAGGGAATTGTTCTTTGTCAGTTGACAGTTGTCAGTTGTCAGTTGTCAGTTGTCAGTTGCCAGTTGCCAGTTGCCAGTTGTTAGTTGTTATTTGTGATTTGTTATTTGTTATTTGTTATTTGTGACCAATAACCAATAACCAATAACCAATAACCAATAACCAATAACCAATAACCAAT
>NZ_JAUBOJ010000143.1:0-2614 GCF_036700185.1 Microcoleus sp. BM001215392
AAAATTAAGATCGAGTTCGCTGGCTTTTAAACGATAAACTGTTGACATCGTTTTTACCTATTTTTGATTGCGATGAAAATTAATATTGCCTTTAAATACAGTAGTTTGAAGTTGACACTAAGGGCTGGCAAAATTACCAGCCCTTAATTTGTTTTACCGTTTCACCAACTTCTTAGAAACCTTCCGCAAGCGAATTGATTTTGGCGTTACTTCCACCAATTCATCCTGGCCGATGTATTCCAAAGCGCGCTCCAAACTCATATCGACTGGCGCTTGCAACTGAGCCAATTCTTCACCGCCAGATGCGCGGTGGTTCGTCAACTGCTTCGACTTGCAAATATTCAGCTCCATGTCTTCATCTCGGTTGTTTTCTCCGATAATCATCCCTCTGTAAACCTTGGTTCCGGGGGTAATGAAAAATACGCCGCGGTCTTCAGCATTTTTCAGTGAATAAGTAGTTGCAGTTCCTTCTTCAAAGGAAATCAATACTCCGTTGCGACGGGCGATAATTTCTCCGCCGAGGGGGCGATAGTCGAGGAAGCTGTGGTTCATAATTCCAGCACCGCGAGTCAAGCGCATGAACTCGCCTCGGAATCCAATCAAACCGCGAGCGGGGACTGAAAATTCGATTTGGGTGCGGCCGGTGCTGCTGACGTGCATATCTTGCATTTCTGCTTTCCGCTGACCGAGGCGTTCGATGCAGCCGCCGACTGCTTCTTCGGGTACGTCTAAGACCAAACATTCAAAGGGTTCGCAGGGACGACCGCCGACTTCGCGGAAGATTACTTGCGGTTGAGATACTTGGAATTCGTATCCTTCGCGGCGCATATTTTCGATCAGGATTCCGAGGTGAAGTTCGCCACGGCCGGATACGAGGAATTTGTCGGGAGATTCGGTTTCTTCGACGCGCAAGGCGACGTTGGTTTGGAGTTCTCGCATTAGTCGATCGCGAATTTGTCGCGATGTTACCAAACTTCCTTCTTGACCGCAGAACGGCGAGTCATTTACCGAGAAGGTCATCTGCAAGGTCGGTTCGTCTACTTTGATTAAAGGTAGCGCTTGCGGGTCGTTGGGACAAGTAATTGTCTCGCCAATATACGCATCAGCGAAACCTGCAACGGCGACCAGATTACCAGCAGTAGATTCTGCGATATCAATCCGCTTCAGGCCTTCAAAGCCCATCAATTTACTAATTTTTGATTTGACAAGCGCGCCGCTTTCTGTGATCAAAACTGCTTGTTGACCGATTCTGATCGTGCCGTTGTGGATGCGGCCGATGACGATGCGACCGACGTATTCTGAGTAATCTAAGGTGGTTACTTGCAGTTGCAGCGGCTTGTTGGGGTCGCCTACGGGGGGCGGTACGTGGTCGAGGATTTCTTCAAACAGGGGCTTCATATCTAGCCCTTCGTCTTCGAGGTGTTTTTTGGCGTAACCGCTTAAGCCGGAACCGAAGAGATAGGGAAATTCGCACTGATCGTCGTCAGCACCTAGTTCTAGGAACAGATCCAAAACTTTATCGACGGCTTTGTGGGGGTCGGCTCGATCGCGATCGATCTTATTCACAAAGACGATCGGGCGCAGTCCTTTTTCCAGGGCTTTTTTGAGCACGAAGCGGGTTTGCGGCATCGGGCCTTCGTTGGCGTCTACGATTAGCAAACAACCGTCTACCATGCCGAGAACTCGTTCGACTTCTCCGCCGAAGTCCGCGTGTCCGGGGGTATCGACGATGTTGATCAGGGTTTCTTTGTACCGCACGGCGGTATTTTTGGAAAGGATGGTAATGCCGCGCTCGCGCTCGATATCATTGGAGTCCATGACGCAATCTGGGACTTCTTCCCCTTCGCGGAAGACCCCGGACTGTCTGAGAAGAGCGTCCACAAGGGTGGTTTTGCCGTGATCGACGTGAGCAATGATAGCAACGTTGCGAATGGGAAGACTCATAATGCGTCTGGAGCGTTAAACGGATTTAACTAAAGATTTCTTAATAATTGTAGCGCATGGAGTCAAGGGGCGATCGGGCGCGACTGTAAGATTGGAGTGCTGAGCCGCTAAAATTGAAATTATGGAAGTGCAACCTAGAGAGATTAAGCGTTATATCAAACAAAATGGCACAGTTCCATTTGCCGAATGGTTTGGCTCTCTGCGAGATGTTAACGCTAAAATCAGGATTGACAAGAGGCTGGAGCGGGTTAGCAGTGGCAATTTGGGAGACTGTCGCTCAGTTGGCGAAGGAGTTTGCGAACTTAAAATCGACTATGGCCCGGGCTACCGAGTCTACTTTGGACAAGTGGGATCTGCGATCGTGCTTCTGCTGTGCGGTGGGGATAAAAGCACTCAAGACGAAGACATTAGCAAAGCTAAAAAATATTGGAGAGATTATGAAAGACGCCAAAATGCCCGCTAGTGATAGCTATCATCCCTTTAAAATTTCCAATCTCAAAGATCCCAATTATTCTGCTGCTTACCTTTCTCTGATCTTTGGAGAAGAGGAAGAGGGAGATTTGGAATTAAAAGTTATGCTCTCAGCTATGAGAGATATATTTGAGGCTCTTGGCGAACCAAATATGTGTGCTGATGATGCTAAGTTGCATTTGGAAAAGTTAGATACTTT
>NZ_JAUBOJ010000143.1:2714-16036 GCF_036700185.1 Microcoleus sp. BM001215392
AACCAAATATGTGTGCTGATGATGCTAAGTTGCATTTGGAAAAGTTAGATACTTTGTTGTCGGGAGACGGAATTGCGACAATTTATGGTTTGGCTAGTTGGCTGAAGGCTTTGGGATTGAAATTAACGGTTGCTGTTGATGCAGGGGATGAGGAAAATTCTGCTAATGTTGCTGAGTTGGCGGAAGTTGGTAAGGTTTGATTTGGGAATTTGAGTGGGAGCGATCGGCATAAATATAGTTTATGGAAGTACAACCCAAGGAAATTCGGCGTTATATTACCCCAGACGGTAGAAATCCTTTCGCAGAGTGGCTTAGTTCCCTGCGAAATTTGAATGCAGTGGTTAAAATTGAGCAAAGGCTTGACCGAGTTCGCTTGGGGAATTTAGGAAACAGCAAGTCTGTTGGGGAAGGAGTCTGCGAATTGAAAATTGACTTTGGGCCTGGGTATCGCGTGTACTTCGGACAATTTGGGTCAACAATAGTGCTTGTCCTCTGTGGTGGGGATAAAAGCAGTCAAGAACAAGATATTCGTAAAGCTAAGGAGTATTGGAAAGAATATGAAGAACGCGAAAATGCCAACTAGCGATAGTTATCAAGACTATCTGATTGAAGCCCTCAAGGATAAAATACACGCTGCTGCTTATATGACGGCGCATTTGGAAGACGAAGAGCCTGAAGCCGGTTTGCTGGAACTCGGACTTAGCAATGTGTTTGAAGCTCTTGGGAAACCAAATATGTGTGCTGATGATGCTAAGTTGCATTTGGAAAAGTTAGATACTTTGTTGTCGCAGAATGGAAGCGCAACAATTTATGGTTTGGCTAGTTGGCTGAAGGCTCTGGGATTGAAGTTAACGGTTGCGGTTGATGCAGGGGATGAGGAAATTCCTGCTAATGTTGCTGAGTTGGCAGAAGTTGGTAATGTTTGATGGTGGGCGATCGCCCATATTATGATCGGTGAGTAGTTGCGATCGCACTTATGGAAGTACAACCAAGGGAAATTCAGCGTTACGTCAAGTCAGACGGTCAAATTCCTTTCGATGAGTGGTTTTATGCTCTGCGGGATTCTCAAGCTAAACTCAAGATTAATGTGAGATTGAAGCGAGTCAGTACAGGTAATTTTGGAGACTACCGCCCTGTGGGAGAAGGAGTGTTGGAATTGAAAATTAATTTTGGTCCAGGCTACCGGGTCTATTTTGGACAAGTAGAAACAACAATAGTGCTTCTCCTGTGTGGAGGGGATAAAAGCACTCAGGACGAAGATATTCGTAAAGCAAAGAAATATTGGATTAAATACAGGAGTCAAGACAATGGTTAAAAGTGTACCTTACCATCCGTTTCTGATTGAACAGCTCAAAGATCCAGTATATGCAGCGGGCTACCTGACGCTATTCTTGAATGAGCAAGAAGAGGGAGATTTGGATATTGGCATTTTCCCATCAGCTTTGAAAGAAGTATTTGAGGCTCTTGGAGAACCAATTATGTCTGCGGAGGATGCGAAATTGCATTTGGAAAAGTTAGATGCTTTGTTGTCGTCAGAAGGAAGTGCGACAATTTATGGTTTAGCCCATTGGCTGAAGGCTTTGGGATTGCAGTTAACAGTTGCGGTTGCTCAAGAGGATGAAGCGGAAAAAGCAGGTGCTGTTAGTGTTGTTGAGTTGATTGAAGTTGCTAAGGCTTGATTGGACGCGATCGCCCCTATGATGATTTACAAGTAGTGGCGATCGACCTTAGAGAACTACAACGAGAGAGCAATTCAGCCTTACGTCAAGTCAGACGGTCAGATTCCTGAAGTGAATATGCCCGATCGCCCAGCATATCAATGGCTGACATCGGTGCTCTGCTAAAATTGGCGCGGACGTTTGATGTGTCGATCGCACAATTGTTAGATTTTGTGGAATAAGTAGCAAATCACACTTAAAATTAATCAGCACCAACAAATTTGACTAAAACGGGCGATCGCCCGAGTAATAGATTTGAGAGTTGGCGGATGGGACTGGGCTCCGTCAGGAAGAGATCGTATATTCTCAGCGGGAATTGTAGCTGTGCGATCGCCCAGATAGATATACAATTTGTAACGTTGAGCCTTATTGAAGTGCAGGAGTGGAGCTGGCTTGGATAACGCTAGTCTGTCGAGAAAAACCCCGCAAGCCTCAGAGCTTGTCGCTGACGAAATTCCAGAAGCAGTACGAGACCGCCCATATCAAGAAGCAGGAGGGAGTCAGTCCAACAAAAAAGGATTGATTTGGAAACTTCTAGGGTTGGGCGCCGTAGCCTTTGTGGTCAGCATCTGGCTGCACCTCAACTTTAACTTTTTCCCAGCCACCAGTCGGACACAGCCAACTCAAAAAAACCCAGCAGCAGCAGCGACTTCGGCCGCTGGAACTGCCCCTAGTCCAGCTACCAACTCAAAACCGGCCACCCCAGAAAACCTGCTGGGACATTTGCCATACCCAGAAGCACCAGCCGCCGACTTGGTAAATGTCACCTCCGACGGTAGCATCAAACTCCGCACTTCAGCAGCAGCAAAATATCAGGAAATGGCCAACGCTGCCGCCGCCGCCGGAATCTATTTTGCTCCCATCTCAGGCTTTCGCTCCGTAGACGACCAACAACACGTATTTTTTGATGTAAAAGCTGAACGCAGGCAAAATGCCAGCAAGCGAGCCGAAGTCAGCGCTCCTCCAGGTTATAGCGAACATCATACCGGTTATGCGATCGACCTCGCCGACGGTTCCGCCCCAGATACCAACCTCAGTCCCAGCTTTGAAAATACCCAAGCCTTTAAGTGGCTAGAAGCCAATGCTACCGCTTTCAGCTTTGAAATGTCCTTCACCAAAAACAATCGCCAAGGCGTCAGTTACGAGCCTTGGCACTGGCGGTTTGTGGGCGACAGGCAAAGCCTCGAAACTTTCTACAAAGCTCATTCGCTCAAAAAGTAGAAGATAGTTGACAGTTGGCAGTTGGCAGTTGGCAGTTGGCAGTTGGCAGTTGACAGTTGGCAGTGGGCAGTTGGCAGTGGGCAGTTGGCAGTGGGCAGTTGGCAGTTGGCAGTTGGCAGTTGACAGTTGACAGTTGACAGTTGACAGTTGACAGTGGGCAGTTGATAGTTGACAGTCAGAAGGAAAAAGGAAAAAGGAAGGTTTTCCACATCTCCCCCTCTCCCGTCTCCCGTCTCCCGTCTCCCGTCTCCCGTCTCCCGTCTCCCCTCTCTCCTCTCGGGCCAAACAAGTGATTGCAATCTATCCAGGCAGCTTTGACCCCATTACCTTCGGTCACGCAGATATTATCGAGCGGGGATCTAAACTGTTCGATCGCATAATTGTGACCGTAGTCAGAAATCCCAGCAAAACTCCTCTGTTCACTGTAGAAGAACGGATCGAGCAGATCCTGCGCTCTACCAAACACCTGCCAAACGTAGAAGTAGACAGTTTTGAGGGTTTGACAGTAAACTATGCTAAGATTCGACAAGCCAAAGTGCTGCTGCGGGGTATCCGGGTATTAACAGATTTTGAAATGGAACTCCAGATGGCCCACACCAATAAAACCCTTCTGGGGGAAATTGAAACAGTTTTTTTGGCAACTTCTAACGAGTACAGCTTTTTAAGTAGTAGTGTAGTTAAAGAAATCGCCAAGTTTGGTGGCTCCGTAGATCATCTTGTTCCGAAACACGTCGCCCTAGATATTTACAAATGTTACGCCAGCAGGAACCAAATCGCATCGAACCCGACATTACCGGACGCAGCACTGAGAACGAATCACCTCAGAACACCGCCGCCTTCGGAGATGAAACCAGAACCGCAGGAGTAGACATCCAGCGGGAATTGAACCGGCTTGAGGAAATTGTTCTCGACAGCCCACGAATCCCGATGACCAGGCGCACTCTGGTGGATGAAGAACAGTTGCTCGATCAGTTAGACTTGGTGAGGCTAAATTTGCCGATCGCCTTTGGGGAAGCCGAAACAATCATCCGGCACAAAGACGAACTGCTCCAAGAAGCCCAACTCTACGCTCAAGAAGTGATAGAAGCAGCAGAACAGCGAGCGGCAGAACTTTTAAATGATATGGGCCTGCTCCAGCAGGCGAAGATAGAAGCAGATCAGTTGCGACAGCAAGTTTTGCTCGACTGCGAAGCCATTCAGCAGGCGACGCTGGCGGAAGTCGAACAAATTCGCTACCAGGCTCAAGAGGAACTGGAAGAAATGAGACTCAGGGCGATGGCTGAATGCGAGGAAATTCAAAACGGCGCCGACGATTATGCTGACCAAGTTCTCGATAATATTGAACACAAGCTGAGCGATATGCTGCGCGTGATCCGCAATGGGCGAGATCAGTTGGATAATGTTTCTGCGTCGCACATCCATCACAACAACGGTTAGTTAAGGCTTTAATCAAAGTATGACTTACCAGTAATTTTGTGAATTTACGGGCGATCGAGCGATCGGGAAACGCCATTGCCCTGTCCGACATCCTCGGCACGACATCGGGCGAGTGTTAGGGAAACCGCACGGTGGAGTGTCCGATGCGAATCTCTGTGACTGCAAGAATTTTAATAATTGCTATCACATTGAGGATAGTAGCAAGACTTGTTTGAATATTGATAATTTTTGTGAAAATAGGAGCAAATATGGCATTTTTTGCTATGGTGAAAATTCATCAGGTAGAAAATTTTTGATTTGACCCTAATTTTCGCAATCTACTTTTTACCATGCAAAAAGCTTCTAATCGGTTTGCAGAATTTGACTTGATCCGAGCTTTAGCCATAGTCAGTGTTGTGATTACTCATGCTGGATTCTCGGCATTTCGCGATCGGCGAATTTTGTTTGTCTCTATCGATACCTTACAACTTTTTTGCGTACCAGCTTTTTTACTCCTCAGCGGTTTTTTCCTCACCAACAAACTGGAAAATCAAAATAATCCCGGACAGACAGTCAAAAAAAGACTGTCAAAAATTATACCACCCTACCTGTTTTGGTCAGTAACTTTGTACATCTTAAATAATTTGGGATCGCTGCAAAAATTTGATTTACTGTCATTGCTCAGAGATATCCTCACAGGCTCGGTGATGCCTCCCTATTACTTCATCGTGGTGATCGTTCAATGCTACGGTTGGTGGTGGCTGCTAGTAAAAATCAAAATTTTAGAACCCAGAAAGATTTTGGCATTGGGTTTAATAATTCAAACAATTTTTACCATAGTCTTTTACTTGAAGGTTTTCCAATATATATCAATACCTCTAGCTTTGGTAGAACGCTGGATTTTTAGCTGGATTTTGCCATTTTCAATAGGTCTATTTTTGGGTGCAACCTATGACAAAATTCAACCACTTCTCGAACGCAGAAAATTTCAAATTTTAGGAGCCACAATCCTGATTTATCTGGCGAGCATTTGGGAATATTACCTAATTGCCGAATTTAATTCAGAGGGATGGTTTCTACGATCTTTCTTTAAAATATCTTCTCAAGGATACGCAATTTTTTTCGTATTATCGATCTTGGCATTTTCTAAAAGTATCGCACTTCCGAGTAAAGTATCAGGATTAGTCAAAATATTGGCTGCGTATTCATTCCCGATATATCTCCTAGATTCGACAGTCGTCAGATATGTGGGGTTAGTGTATTATAAATTTCTCGATCCCGTACATCCGCTAGTGAAGTTGGCTTTTCTAGTGACAGGAACTTTGTGCGGTTGTTTGGCAATTATTTACCTGTTGCAAAAACTTCTGTCCAAAAAATACAGCCCGTACATTCTAGGAATTTAATCTGATTTTGTATTTCAGCGGATGTCTTCATAAAACTGCTTGAGATACCAGGCGGGAACGCCAAAGCCCCACAAAAACCCGATCGCAAGATAGATAGCAGTTGCTTTGAGTTCGCCCCAATGCGCCACTCGGCGATCGCTACTTTCCACAACCCGGTTGACTAACTTAATTTTACCCCTGCGCACCAACTTCAAACACAAATCCGCCTCCTCCATAATTGGTAGCGCGGTATCGAAACCATCGCATTCCCAAAAATCTGTCCGGCGGCAAAAAATAACTTGATCGCCAAACAGCAATCGCAATCCTTTAACAAACAAATGAGGGCGAAATAACAGCGGTGCGTAATAAGTTTTCAGGTAATTGTGCAGCGAAAAAGCCCATCTTGTTTGCTGCGAACCTGTCATTAAAGAAATAAATCCGCCCCCGACAATTTCGGCATCGGATAATGTTTTTTGGATGACTGTTACGATGTCGTCGGGAACTAGAGTATCGGCGTGGAGGAAGCACAAAATTTCGCCTGTGGCGGTTTGGGCACCTAAATTCATTTGCACGGAGCGTCCCGGCATACTGCTAAAAATAACACGGGTTGTGGAAGTAAGGGCGATCGCCACTGTTTCATCTTGACTGCCGCCGTCTACCACCAAAACCTCCCAAGCCGGAGGATCGAGGATGCTGAGTTGGCGGAGGGTGCGTTCTAGACAAGTCGCTTCATTCAGGACGGGGATGATAATAGAAACGCGAGCCATTAGGTTGAAATTTATGCCAAAAGTATTATAATCAAAAACTGTGGCGATTCGCAACTTGAGAAAAAATAGAACTTGCACGCGCGGATTCATAAACCAGGTTTCTGGCTGCGAACTTGTCACGAAACCTCGGATTTTTATCATAAATCTGGTTTCTTGGCATCAGTGCTATAAAATCAAGAACAATGGGCGGTTGAAACCGCGTCTATACACACAAAACCGGAGGAGTGCAGGTTGAAGAGTGGCTGGTTAAAATTACGTTATCTTCTTCAGTCTGCGGAGGCAGACTTCCTTTTTGTAGACGCGGTTTCAACCGTACGTCCTATCTGATATTCCACTAACTAATCAGGACTAAAAAAATCGTGCAGAAAACAGAAGTAAAAAACGACCTAGAATTTTACGATGAAAATGCTGATAATTGGTGGGACGAAAATGCTAAGATTTACGCTTTATACCATCTCAACAAACCCAGATTTGAGTTTTTCGACAAACACGCGACAAATTGGCGGGGGCTGAAAACCTTAGATGTCGGGTGCGGCGGCGGTTTTTCCTGCGAGTTTATGGCCGAGAGGGGCGCTGTGGTTTCCGGAATAGACAGATCGCAAAAGTGCATTGTAGCAGCTCAAAATCACGCAGTTAGCAGCGGTTTTGAGATTGACTACAGACAAGGCTTTGCCGAAAATATGCCCTACGCGGACAATACATTCGATGTGGTAATCTGCGTGGATGTTTTAGAACACGTTGCCGATTACAAACAAGTTGTATCAGAGGTTCACAGAATTCTTAAGCCCGGGGGACTGTTCTTTTTCGATACAATCAACCGAACTTTTTCCTCGCAAATTGTGATGATTGGACTCATGGAAAATATCTTGCAGGAAATTAAGCAGGGCGTTCACGATTGGGAAAAATTTATTACCCCCGAGGAACTGTCTGCGGTAATGCGCGATACGGGTTTTGGCAAGATTGAAATTAAAGGTTTTGATATGTTTGGAGAAATGGGGGCTGTTTTAAGCGAGATGCACGGTTTTTGGGGAAATCTTACAAGTGGAAAGCAGCTATTTCCTGCGGTGGCAAGTTTCCAACAAGTTTCTCAAGTGCTAATTTCTAATATCGCTACCTATATTGATTACAAAAAATCTGGGTTGTTTAAAATCAAAATTAATGAGGATACGTCGATTATGTATGTTGGCGTAGGGGCGAAGAATTAAAAGACTCGGCGGTTGAAACCGCCCTCTTACTGCGCACCTTAATTATGGCTATTTTGAACGAAAGAGCCGCATTCCATTTGCTGTGACAATTAACGAAGTTCCCGTGTCTGCTAAAACTGCCACGGCTAACCCGACAAACCCAAAGGTTCCCAACAGTAAAAACAGCGCTTTTGTGACTAACGAAAAAATCACATTCTGCTGAATTACAGATACAGTGCGGCGGCTCAAATCTACTGCATAGGCGAGTTTTCTCAAATCGCTACCCACCAAAACTACATCGGCAGTTTCTAGGGCGATATCAATGCCGCCAACTGCAAAGCTGATATCGGCGGCTGCTAAAGCGGGGGCATCGTTAATTCCGTCGCCTACCATTCCGACGGTTCCTAATTTTCGCAATTGTTGAATTGATTGGAGTTTGTCGAATGGCAGCAATTCTGCTTTATACTCAGATAAATTGAGTTGTTGGGCTATTTGCTGGGCTACAAAAGTGCGATCGCCCGTAAGCATCACCAGATTGTTCAAACCCATCTTTTTCAGCAAATGTAGGGCTTCGGGAGCTTCCAGTCGCAAGCCGTCAGCCACAGCAAGCACTCCCAACAAACCGATCCTGCTGCCGACTAAAACAGGAGTTTGCCCTAATTTCTCGATATCATCTAGCAGAGAGACGGCTGATGTTGACAGTTCGATATTTTGGTCGGCAAATAAGCGGCGATTTCCGACAAGATAGAGGTTATTTGCAAAATTAGCAGCAATTCCTTTACCCGGATAAGCCGTAAAATTTTCGGGAGTTTCTAACTCGATTCCTGCTTCCTTTGCTTTGGTAATAATTGCCTTAGCTAAAGGATGTTCCGATTTTTGTTCCAAAGAAGCTGCAATTAATAATACCGTGCTGGCGCTCAATTCTCCCAATTCGTAAACCTTTTGGACAACGGGTTTACCTTCAGTCAAAGTTCCAGTTTTATCAAAAGCCAGACTCTTAATTTTTCCAGCATTTTCTAAGCCGTTTCCGCCCTTAAATAACACGCCTTGACTGGTGGCTGCGCCAATGGCGCTGACAATGGAAACCGGAGTGGAAATTACTAAGGCGCAGGGACAGGCTATGACTAACATTACCAGGGCTCGGTAGCACCAAACGCTGAACGGTTGACCAAAAATTAAGGGCGGAATTACTGTCAGGGCGATCGCACTTACAATCACAATAGGAGTATAAATCTCTGCAAATTTGTCCACCCACTGCTGAGTTGGGGCGCGGCTCGATTGCGCCGACTCGACTAAGTGGACAATTTTCGCAACCGTGGTATCGCTAGAAATGTGGGTGACTTGGACTTCCAAAAAGCCAGTTTGATTTAAAGTGCCGGCAAAAACCCGATCGCCCGTTTCCTTATCTTCGGGGATAGATTCACCCGTAATTGGCGATTGGTCGATCGCCGAATTCCCCGATACCACAACTCCATCTAATGCTACCATTTGCCCGGGACGAATTGTCAGAATTTCTCCGATTTGAATTTCCTCAACCCGCACCGTCACTTCATGATTATTGTCGCGCTTGACAGTTGCCGTCGGAGGTGTAATATCCATTAAACTAGCAATAGCATGGCGAGTGCGGCTGAAAGTGAAAGTTTGCAAAGTTGTTCCCAGACTAAACAGAAATACAACTAACGCCGCTTCAAACCAATCGCCTAAAGCCACCGCGCCAATTACCGAAATAGTCATCAACAAATTCATGTCGGCGCGGCGCAACCGCAACTCCATGAGGCCCGCGCGGGCGATCGCAAATCCAGCTACAATAATACCGACACCGTAAAAAGCCCGCGATATCCAAATTGTCAGGGCTAAATGCTGAGTTAGCAATCCCAGAATTAATCCTATTCCAGCTAAGATGACACTTTGTCCCCGGCGATTGCGAATCCAAAATTCCCAGTTAGTTGGGTTGGTTTTTTGAGTTTTCTGGACTGTAGAATGCTGGTGATGGTGTTCGCCCGAACAACAGTCCTCCTTCGATGACACTGCTGCGGAGGGCTGTTCGATAGTGTAGCCTAAAGTTTTAATGCGATCGAAAATAGCTTTTTCGGTTACTTGTTGAGGGTCGTAATTTAACCGCAAACTTTCTGTTGCAAAAACTACATTGATATCGGTAAGTCCGGGCAGTTTTTGCAGGCCTGCTGCTACGGTTTTGGCGCAGTTACCGCAGTCCATTCCGCCAATTTTAGTTTGTAGGGTTTTGAGGGAAGGAGTTTGAGTCATTATTCAGCATCCTTTTGAGATTTTAGAATGATTATCAGAATCAATGAGCATATATTCAGGTATTTAATTAAATCATATACTAATTTCACTAAAGTTGTTAAGTAAGCTCATTGCTAACAACTAAGACTGAAGCCCATAATAAATGTCGCTTTTATTCGAGGCCCGATCCCCCTCGCATCCCCCTTAGTAAGGGGGACTGTCAATCGGAATCTTGTCCCCCCCTTACTAAGGGGGGTTAGGGGGGATCTCCGGGTTTGATTAGTATTCTGTTTTTGAGGTGAGCTTACTTATCACTTAATGGCAAGTTGCAGAAACCGGATCTTTTGCTGACACCGACTCGCCAGGATTTACCCACACATAAATCTCCGTAGCATCGTCGCTGCAACTATGACATCCACCGCACTTTTTTGCTTCTGCCATTTTACTGATCCGGCCTTTGCGGATGAGGCGGTTCAGCATTCCGCGCAAAGCATCGCCGTCCATCCGAAAATGAAGTTTCAAGTCGGCGAGAGAAGCTCTTTTATTTTGGGAAATAAACTGTTGGATTTCGCTTAAAATCATGGTTTTTCTCCTTTCTTTGTTAATAGGACTGACGCAAGCGAGGTCACAAACCGGGTTTTTTAGGATGATCCTTGGCTGTAGTCCAGAGATTAAGTAAAAAACCCGGTTTGTTTGGTCTTGATGCTGAAGTCCTGCCGCAGATGAACGCTGATGAACGGATAAATTTAATTGATTGCTTCGCGCCGCTTGGGGCGTATTGCACCAGCCATTTTCAATCCCACAAGTGTCAGGGCCATAGCTATTACCAATCTCACTACCCAAATAAGTGAAGATTCTGGATGCTCTGCGTATGTCGCAACTTGATAATAGAGCACTGCCGCCCAGTAACCTAAACCAGTAGTCCAAGCACCGGCGAATATTGTCCAGCCTAAATTAGTTTCGCGGTAAAGTGCCGCTGTTGCGGAGACGCACGGGAAATACAGCAATACAAAAAGTAAATAAGCAAAGGCGGCTTGATTGGAACCAAACCGTTTAGACATTTGTCCGTAGGTGCTGTCAGAAATACCTTGAGCCTCTTCTGCTGCTTTTTGGTCTGTAATATTGGCCGAACTTAAACCGAGGGGGTCAAAAAGTTGACCTGGAAGTTTTGTTAGATTCTCTGGAATAGTGAGAAATGCTTTGCTGATACCGCCCCAAAAACTGAACGGTTCTTCTGGTTTGTCGGGTTCTGCACTGGCTACTTTTTCTTCGTTGGCTAGTTCGGTATAGAGGGAATCTAAGGTGCCAACCATTACTTCTTTGGCAAATACTCCTGTTAGCAATCCGACGCTGGCTGGCCAGTTTTCTTGGGTGACTCCCATCGGAGCAAAGACTGGTGTGACTGTGCGGCCAACTGCACTCAGAATTGAATCTTTGCTGTTTTCTTTGCCGAAGGAACCGTCGGTGCCCACGGAGTTCATGAATCCGAGTACAATTACCATGATGACGATCGCAATTCCCGCCTTTTTGATAAAAGCTTGCAATCTGTCCCAAGTCCGCAGCAGCACGCCTTTAAGCTTAGGAATGTGGTAGGGTGGCAGTTCCATCACAAACGGTGCAGCTTCTCCTTGCAGAATTGTGTTTTTTAAGATTAGTCCGGTGAGAACTGCTGCTAAAATCCCTAACAGGTAAAGCCCCAATACCATGTTTTGACCGCCGACTTGGAAGAATGCGCCACAAAACAAGGCGTATACTGCTAATCTGGCACTACAAGACATGAATGGATTCATCATAATCGTCATCGTGCGATCGCGCTTATTTTCTAATGTCCGCGTCGCCATAATTCCGGGAATATTGCACCCAAAACCGATCATCATCGGTACAAAAGATTTGCCGGGAAGTCCGACAAACCGCATTAATCTGTCCATCACAAAAGCTGCACGCGCCATGTAGCCGGAGTCTTCCAGTACCGATAAACACAAAAACATCATCCCAATTTGGGGAATAAATGTAGATGTAGTTTGAATCCCGCCACCAGCTCCTTTTGCCAGCAGTCCGATCGACCATCCAGGGGCTTTGATAGTTTCTAAAAGGGCGCCGAAACCATCTACAAAAATTGTCCCGAAGAATTGGTCAAAGAAGTCGATAAACACTCCCCCAACGTTAATCGAAATGGTGAACATTAAGTACATCACCATCAAGAATACGGGAATGCCTAACCAGCGGTTGAGCACAATTTGGTCGATTTTATCGGAAAGATTGGCTTTGACTTCTCTGGAAGATTCGGCGACGCCTTGGGTGAGGGTGCGGATGAATGTATAGCGGCTGTCGGCGATGATAATATCTAAGTCGTCATCGAGGGTTTCGTGGACTCGCCGGCGGTGCGGGACGACGATTTTTTCTAACTCTGTATCCGCGAGTTCCGGGGCGACTTCATCCTGGTATTCTAGGAGTTTCAGGGCTGTCCAGCGGGCATCTATACTGCGGTTTGGGCTGTGCTGTTGGATATGCGGGATTAGTTGGGCGATCGCATCTTCGATGACAGCCGGATAAGCTACATAGGCAGATGGTGCGATCGGCTTAACCAGCGCCTTATTCACAGCATCGCGCAACAAAGGCACCCCGTCATTTGACGTAGCACTCATCGGCACTACCATACAGCCGAGACGTTCGGCGAGTTTGCTAACATTAATTCGGATATCCCGTTCTTTAGCAACATCCATCATGTTTAACGCTAATATCATCGGCACCCGCATCTCTAAGATTTGGGTGGTGAGATACAAATTTCGCTCTAAGTTGGAAGCATCAACAATATTCACAATCACATCAGCTTCGCCAGATAGCAAATAATCTCGTGCTACCAATTCATCGAGTCCAGCATCTCCATCTTCGGCATCAAGAGAATAAACACCCGGCAAGTCAACAATAGTAATTACAAAACCGTCGTGAGCATATTTTCCCTCTTTGCGTTCGACTGTTACTCCAGGCCAGTTTCCCACTCGCTGGTTAGCACCTGTCAAAGCATTAAACAAAGTTGTTTTGCCACAGTTGGGGTTGCCCACCAATCCAATAATTTGCTTGCTCATTATTGCACCTCCTCAATAAATAAAGTATTGGCTTCATCTTTGCGCAAACTGAGTTTAAAACCCCGCACTAAAATTTCTACCGGATCTCCTAGGGGTGCGTGGCGGGTAACGGTAAATTCGGTTCCCGGCGTCAATCCCATTGCTAACAATTTACCTTTGTAAGCGCGGGCTGTTTTCTCATAGCCAACTACTCTGCCCGTACTGCCAACAGCTAAATCTCGCAATTGCTTCTTCTCGTTCATTTTTTTCTATTGGTTATTGGTTATTGGTTATTGGTTATTGGTTATTGGTTATTGGTTATTGG
>NZ_JAUBOJ010000144.1:0-15989 GCF_036700185.1 Microcoleus sp. BM001215392
AGTTATAATCCCATATTGACTACGGTCATGCTTCGCCCCTACAAACATATTTGCCTTGCACTCATCCGCTGCACCCCTTCTGTCAACTATCAACTGTCAACTGTCAACTATCAACTGCCGAACTTACTATGCGCATAATTCATACTGCTGACTGGCATTTGGGACGGCGTTTTCGAGGGATCGATCGCACTTCTGAAATTGCGATCGCCCTAGAACAAATATTGAAACAAGCCAAAGAGCTCGATGTCGATGCCGTGTTGGTCGCCGGAGACATTTTTGACGTTCCCAACCCTCCAGCCTATGCTGAGCGCATTGCCTATCAATTTTTCTGCGAACTCCAAGCCGCCGAAATTCCCGCAATTGCGATCGCCGGCAATCACGATTCAGCATCGCGCATCGACAGCATCGCCCAACTGCTATCCCTTGCCGGCGTTCGCGCTTTAGGTAAACCCAGGCGATCGGCAGACGGCGGCACGATTACTCTGAATACCAAAAGTGGTAAACTGTGCGTGGGAGCAATGCCTTTTGCTTCCGAACAAAGACTCTTAGATGCCAATTCTCTCTGGCACTCCGGCGACGCCAACCGCCGTCAAGATTACCGCGAGATTGTAGCAGATTTACTGCAAAATTTAACGACAGATTTTCGAGACAATACTGTGAATATGCTGATGGGACACATGAGCATTGACGGCGCTCGCTTGGCCAAATCAGAAGTCGCTTACTACACGCGAGACAAATACCTGCTCTCATCGCAAACTCTGCCGCCAGAAGCTCAGTATGTTGCCCTGGGACACATCCACATTCACCAGCGGATTGCTAAGAATTCTCCCGCTTATTATTCTGGTTCTTTAATTCAGTTAGATTTTGGAGAAGCTGAACAGGAAAAAGGATTTTGCTTGATCGAAGTTGAGCCGGGAAGTCAGGCCAAAGTAGAATTTAGACCTGTGGCTTGTCACAAACCGTTAAAAGTGCTTCAATGTCATAATGACAATCTCGATGCTACTTTAGAAGCTCATCAGTATCATCCTGGTTTTTTGAAGGTAATTGTCGAATTGGACAGTCCACAAATCGGATTAGCCGATCGCGTCCGCCAAATCTGTTCTCAAGCACTGTTAATTGAGCCGCGCTATCGGGATGTACCGCTAGAACCAACAGAGAGCACTAATATCGATCCCAACAATTTCGATCCAGCAGCAGAGTTCTGCAACTATTATCAAAACCGTTTGGGAACGACACCACAACCCGCTGTATTGGAGGGATTTGAGAATTTGTACAAAAAGTTTAAGGAAACAGTTAATAGTTAAATATAGCCTTTCGAGCTCTCATATGAGGTACTCATGGGCATCGGGAATCGGGAATCGGGCAAAGAGGGCATACCTCACTTTCTTGGGAACCGCTATAGGTAATTGGTAATCGGTGGATTTTTACCAAAATAATTGGTTTAAAGCCTCTCCTTTTAGGGAAAAATTAAAATCCGACTATTCATTACTCCAATCCTCTTCTTTCCAGGTAGAGTTCACTGTCAACTGTTCTCCCTAACAAACTTAAGAAAGCCCATACCACTCGGAACAATATAATTGCAAAAATGCCCTGCGCAAGCCAATGCCCTGCGCAAGCCAATGCCCAATGCCCAATGCCCAATGCCCAAATCTAAAATCTAAAATCTAAAATCAGTATGCGTCCACTAGAACTTTTGCTCGAAGGATTTACCAGCTTCCGCCGGGAACAACGTTTAGATTTTTCTGAACTCGATTTGTTTGCAATTACTGGTGCTACTGGTGCGGGCAAATCTTCGCTGCTAGATGCCATGACTTACGCGCTTTTTGGTACGACAACTCGCAGCGGTAAACAAGTAGGCGATTTGGCAAGTCAAGGGAGCGAAAATTTAAAAGTGCAGTTGCGTTTTACTGTAGGTTTAGCACAGTACCGGGTGACGCGGAGGTGGCGTTTTCGTCCGAAATCTCCCGAGAATAAGGTGATTTTGGAAACTTGGCAAAATGGGGATTGGGAAACTTTGGGGACGAGTATTGTTGCTGTTCAAAATACTATTGAACAGATTTTAGGAATGGATTTTGATACTTTTACCAGAGCGATTATTCTACCTCAAGGCAAGTTTGATGAATTTATTAAAGGAGATACTTCAAAACGCCGGGAAATTTTGCGCCAGTTAGCAGGATTTGAGATTTTTGAGCAGATGCGCAAGGAAGCAAACGACCTCGCGAAGTTGCTCAAACAAGAACGGGAAATGGTGGAAAGACAGCTAGCTGAGTTGAGCGCACCCTCGAAGGCTGAGGTGGAGCTAAAACGATCGCAACTTTGGATTTTAGAGCAGCAGTTACCCGAGTTCGATCGCGCTGTTGTCCAAGCTCAGAAGGCTGTGGATGAAGAAGAACAGCTATTTTCTCAAATCACTCGCTGGCAAGAACTCGAACAAGACTTGGCTAAGTTAAATGCTAATTCCTCCGAGATCGCAATCTTAGCACAACGTTTAGCAAAAGCACAAGCTGCCAACCATTTACAGGGAGATTGGGCTTTAGTGCGAGCCGCTCGCAGTCAGCATGAAACCGCCGAAAGTGCAGCTTTATTATCGCGAGAGCAGTTGATTAAAGCTCGTTCCGAGCTAGCAACAGAGCAGCAGAAACTTGATGCTGTCCGCGCCAAATCCGAGGAATTAGCGCCACAAATAAAGGCTCGCGAAGATGCTCTGGCTGCTGCCAAAGTATATGAAGAACAGCGCGCTCAATTAGAGAAAGAAGTTGCCATTGCACAAAAGAATCAACAGGAAAAACTTCGCTTTTTTCAAGCAGCAGATAAAGAACTGCAAGCTGCTAATACTAAAATTCAGGCGGCGGGTTTTCGAGTTACCAGAGCAGCGGCGTTGCTCGAACAGTATGCGCCTGGAGGAGACCGTTTAGAACAGTTGCAACAAATTGCACCTTTATTGATGGAAATCCAGCTCATTATCAATCAGGGACAAACTCAGCACGAAGAATTGAAAAAAGCTCTGGAATCGAAAGAAATTGCTCAACAGAATTATGTCGGGGTTGCAACTAAATTAGCAGGGGCCCAAATCAGTCTGAAAGAGTGCGAAGCTGAGTTAGAATATGCCCAAGCTGCTAATGCCGAAGCGGCGCGTCTAGAAAGCGTGGCTGCTGTCAGAATGTCGCTGAATTCTGGGGATACTTGTCCGGTGTGCGGGGGCGTGCATCCTGAGAGCGATTTGCTCCCTGCTTTGCCGAGTTCAAAAATTGTTGATGTCGCCATTTTGCGCCGGAACGTTGCGGCTGCAAATCAATTTTTTCAAGCTGCTCAAATGGCTGTGGCTGAGGGAAAAAGTGCGGTTTCAGCCTGCGAGCAAAAACAATCGGAAATTGCTAAAACATTGCAATTGACGGCGAATAAAGTTGCTCAGTTGCAGCAGCAAATCACTTTAGTTCTACAAACTCGTGAGTGGGAAGTCTTGCAGTTGCAGCAGGAGTTGGTTATACTAGCAGATAGCGATCGCCAATACCGAGAAACCGAGCAACAATTCCAACTCGCATCGCTGGAATATAATAATTACGAACAAAGATTTAATTTTGCCGCAGCGGCTAAGGCAGCTAAACACCAAGAATATCAAGATGCGATCGCCGAATCAGACCGCCGCCAGCAGCAATTGCAAAGTTGTGTGAATGCACTTTATCAAATTACGGAATATCAACCCTATGCTAATTTAGCAAAAGCTTTAGCAGAAGGCAAGCAAGAGCTGGAAAATTGGCTGAAAGTTGCCGAACAATCTTATCAATCTGCTCAAAATACCGCTATTCAAGCAGCGGAGAGAGAACAACAAGCGGGGGAGGTTTACGCACGGGCGCAAGCTAGCAAGCAGCAGTTAAACCAGGATTGGTTAGCAAAATTAACAGCGGCTGATTTCACCGAAGAGACGTTTTTAGCAGCGGTGGCGCCAGTTAGCGAACAATCGCAGTGGGAAAAAGCGATTCGGTCTGTGCGCGAGTCAAAAATTCAGTTGGAGACACGGGCGAAGGATTTAAGCGAGGCGATCGCAGGCAGAACTACCGATGAGAATAATTTAGCACGAGTGCGATCGGCAAAACACGCAGCCCAAGAAAACTTCAAACAAGCCAACAACTCGCGCGCCGAACTTTTAGTGTGGATTCAAGTAGCAGCCCAAACCCTCGAACAAGCCGAAAGACTGTCCCAGCAAATCACCAACTTCACAGAACAAGAGCAAACCTATCACACCTTAGCGCAGAATCTCAAATCAAACGAATTTCAATCCTACATTTTAGAACATTTAGAAGCAGAATTAGTCGGCAGCGCCACCTTAATTTTACAAGAATTAACCGACAATCGCTACAAGTTAAAAAACCAAGACGGCGAATACTGGGTAACAGATAATTGGAATGGCGGCGAAGCTAGACGAGTGCGCACCCTTTCCGGCGGCGAAACCTTCGCAACTTCGCTATCAATGGCTTTAGCTTTATCTGAAAAACTATCTCAAGGAACTCAACTGGGTAGCTTGTTTCTAGATGAAGGATTCGGCACTTTAGATGCAGAAACCCTCGAAAGCGTCACTCAAATTTTAGAATCATTGCGACAGCGAGAAAGGCTGATTGGAGTGATTACCCACGTTAGAGGATTGGGCGAAAGATTGCCCGCACAAGTTAAAGTATTTAAGTCACCGCAAGGTTCTAGAATAGAAGTTGAAAGAGCTTAGAAGACCCGGCGGTTGAAACCGCGTCTACACAAGCAAAACCCGCCGACGCGGGTTGAAGACCAGACCGTTAAAAATTACGCTGTTTTTTTCAGTTATTTTCTTCAGAAGACCCGGCGGTTGAAACCGCGTCTACACAAGCAAAACCCGCCGACGCGGGTTGAAGATTGGGTAGTTAAAATTAGGTTGTTTTCTTCAGTTATTTTCTTCAGTCCGCGTCGGCGGACTTCCCTTGTGTAGACGCGGTTTCAACCGCCGTCTTATCTACAAACAATTTTTATGGGAAAAACAGAGTTAAATTAAATGAAAAATTACCCAACTCGAATGCAATCAGTACAATCGCCAATTATCCCAGTAGTAGGCGAACTAATCCGGCAAAATCCGGGAACCATATCCTTAGGACAAGGCATAGTTTACTACAATCCGCCCCAAGAATCATTTGACAAAATTCCCGACTTCTTCGCAAATCCCGACAATCACAAATACAAAGCCGTCGAAGGAATCCCAGAATTACAAAACGCCATCGCAGCCAAACTCAAAACAGATAACGGCATAGAAATTAACACCAAAAACTGTATTGTCGTTACCGCCGGCAGCAATATGGGGTTTACCAACGCCATCCTCGCTATCACCTCAGCGGGAGACGAGGTTATCATCCAATCACCTTATTATTTCAACCACGAAATGGCTGCTGTCATGGCAAATTGCCGCCCCGTGATTGTAGAAACCGACGCCAACTATCAACTCAATATTGCTGCGATTAAAAAAGCAATCACCGACAAAACGCGAGCAATTGTCACCATTTCACCCAACAACCCAACAGGCGCGGTTTATTCTGCCGAATCTCTCCGGGAAGTGAACGAGATTTGCCGCCAACACAATATCTATCACATCAGCGATGAAGCCTACGAATATTTTACCTATGACGGCGCGAAACACTGTTCGCCCGCAGCTTTTCCCAACAGCAGCGAACATACAATTTCGCTGTTCACCCTTTCCAAAGCCTACGGTTTTGCAAGTTGGCGCATCGGGTATATGGTAATTCCACAGCATTTGCTGGTTTCGGTGAGGAAAATTCAAGATACCATCTTAATTTGTCCGCCCGTAATTTCCCAGTATGCAGCTTTGGGAGCCTTGCAAGTTGGTAGAGGTTACTGCGATAATCATGTAAGGGCGATCGCACTTGTGCGCCAACTCGTATTAGACGAACTCAATACCATCCCCAATCTCTGTACAATTTCCCCAGCCGCCGGAGCTTTCTACTTTTTCTTGAAAGTTGAGACACAGATCGATACAATGGAATTAGTAGAGCGATTAATTCGCGAACATCACGTAGCAGTGCTTCCCGGTACAACCTTCGGCATGGATAGCGGTTGCTATTTGCGGGTTGCTTACGGTGCTCTGGCAAAAGCAACCGCTACCGCAGGTATTCAGAGATTGGTTAAAGGTTTGAAGACAATTTTAAACAAGTAACATAGGAGACAAAAAAATGGTTGCAACTAACTTAAGAGTAGATACAAGCATTCAAAATGCCTCCTCCAAAAAACTTTCTGACTTGCGCGTTTTGATGGCAAACTATGACTTAGATTGCTATTTTATCCCAGCAGTTGACGAACACTTGAATTTATCAGTCCCAGCAGCCAAGCAGAGGCGAGCTTGGATTTCCGGTTTTACAGGTTCGGCTGGCGATTTGTTAGTTGGCAAAAATTCGGCTTGGTTGTTTGTGGATTCCCGGTATTACGAACAAGCAGAATTGCAAGTCGATGCGGCACTGATTCAAATATCAAAAATTGGTTTAGAAGGAAATTTAAGCTTAATTGAAATTTTAGAAAAACTGGCAACTGAATCCGCCCAAAAATCTACTAAAATTAGATTCGGTTTCGATCCGTTTACCGCAGCCACAGAGCAATATCAAAATTGGCTCAAAAAATTTGCGACACCGGGAATTGAACTCGTCTCAATCCCGGAAAATTTAGCAGACAAGGTTCGACAAACAGCAGAGACTTTACCCGCGATTGACGAATCTCCGATATTTAGCTTACCAGCATCCCTGACCGGAGAAACCTGCACCCAAAAATTAATCCGAGTCAGGGAAGCGATGCAGAAAGCCAACATCGATGTACTCCCGATTACCAACCTCAATCAAATAGCGTGGCTGTTCAATCTCCGAGGCTCGGATATTCCCCACATTCCTATTTTTATATCCTACGCCATTCTCACGGCCGATGCAGCGTTTTTGTTTACCAACCTCGAACGAGTTTCACTCCAAATCAAGCAAGAATTATTGCCGGATGTAACTTTGCTTCCCTACGGAGATTATCCGTCAACTTTAGAAGCTTGTGTCAATTTACCGAAAAAAGTTCGGGTGCTATTCGACTCTAAACACAGCACGGCAGGTAGTTATCAGTTAATCTTAGACCATCAAAAAGCTAAAAATAACATCGAAATACTTTTCGAGCAGAATCCCGTAGAAGGGATGAAAGCTCGGAAAAATCCGGTGGAAATCGAGCAGATGAAATCAGCTAACTTTAAGGCAAGTCGAGCTAAAACTCTAACTTTAAAGTGGTTGACAGAACAGCTCGAAAACGATCGTGTATTGACGGAGTTTGATGTTAAAGAAAGCATCGAAAATTTTTATCAGCAAGAAGCTGATTTTCACATTTTAACATTTAGAACGATCGCAGGTGCGGGAGCAAATAGCTCGATCGTACATTACGGCACTCCCAGCCCCGAAATCACGCTCAAACCCGGAGAATTACTGCTGCTAGACTCAGGCGCACAGTATCTAGCCGGGACAACCGACGACACCAGAACCATGGTTATCGGGGAACCGACAACGCAGCAAATCGAACACTACACCACAGTTTTGATAGCACACATCAACTGTGCCATGCAGCAATTCCCCAAAGGTACAACCGGATCGCAGTTAGATGCGATCGCCCGTGCGGTATTATGGCAACAACAGCTAGACTACGGACATGGCACGGGCCACGGAGTCGGCGCATTTTTAGCCGGTCACGAAGGCCCCAACGGTATCAGCAAATTTGTCCAATATCCCCTCGAACCGGGAATGGTAACGAGTATCGAACCGGGATATTACGAACCGGGCTGGGGCGGAATTCGCCTCGAAAATCTCTATGTTGTCAGGGAAATGCCGTCTAAAAACGGTACGGCTTGGTACGGATTTGAACCGCTGACGTATATTCCGTTCGAGCAAAAATTGATAAATGTCGATCGGCTGTCAACAACTCAATTACAATGGTTGAACAACTATCACGCTTCAGTAATCGAGAAACTCTCACCAGTATTTGATGCAGCAACAATCGCCTGGTTGAGAAAAGCCTGCGCCGCCTTTAGTTCGTAGTGAGGAATGCGAGTCCTCTTTAAAACAAGAGGACTCGCATTCCTTACTACAAACACCTAATTCTGCTTATAAAGCTGGTGACAAGACTCGAACTTGCGACAGGCTGATTACAAATCAGCTACTCTACCAACTGAGTTACACCAGCAGCGAAATTAAATATAGCAAACTTATCGCCATTAGCGCAACCCCCCCAGCCAACTTTTTTTTAAATTCGCCCAAAACCGCTTCCGGTAAGGGCAGAACCGAAATTATTGTCTCTTGAGCTAAATTGGGCCGTCGTGTTTTAGAGTCTTGGACGCACCTAGACCCCAGAAACCGGGTTTCTGCCGATATTTCTCGTTACTTAACCCAAATTTTTCGTAGAAACCCGGTTTTTCGTCTCCCCGGCGCACCTAGACCCCAGAAACCGGGTTTCTGCCGATATTTCTCGTTATCAAACCCAAATTTTTCGTAGAAACCCGGTTTCTAGCCCCCGTGGGTAAATTTTGTTGAACTTCTCGCTGCGGGCTTTAAACCGGGCGGGCTCCCAGCCAAAGCAGATTATCTAAACTAAGGACTAAGGACTAAGGACTAAGGACTAATGCCTAATCGCAACGCCAAATCTTAATTGTCTCATCCGCGCTACCGCTAGCGAGCAAATTGCCCGAAGGTGCGATCGCCACCGAGTATACCGTACCCGAATGTCCCTTAAGAGTGCTCAACAGCTCTCCCGTCTGCAAACTCCAAATATTAATCGTATTATCATCGCAGCCGCTAGCCAAAGTCAAACCATCCCGACTAATAGCAACCGAATCGCCCCGACTCACATAATTCTGCAAAATATGCAGCGCCTCATTCATCCCTAAATTTGCGACACCCTTTCCCCTCGCAGAATTAGGATTTAAAATCCGCAACAAACTGCCCGTGTGCAAATTTCGCAGCTTAATCGTATAATCATTGCTGACGCTAGCCAGAATCTGACCGTCAGGTGCGATCGCCACAGAATTAACCCCAACATTCACACCCGAAAGAGTCCGCATCAACTTACCGCTTTCCACATCCCAAACCTTACTCGTCGCATCCGAACTGCCGCTCGCCAATATCTTACCATCCGGGCTAAAAACCACCGTATTCACATTATCAGAATGACCCCTCAAAGTCCGCAGCAACTCACCCGTCCGCAAATTCCACAGCTTAATCGTATTATCAGCCCCGCCGCAGCTAGCAATTACCTGCCCCTTCGGGTTAATCGCCACGGAATTCACCTCCATCGAATGTCCCGGAAAAGTACATAACAAATCGCCGTTGTACAAATTCCAAAACTTAATTGTTTCGTCGGAACTGCCGCTGACCAACATTTTTCCGTCAGAGCTAATAGCCACCGAATTTACGCGATCGGAATGTCCCGTCAAAGTGCCAATTAAATCTCCTGTTTGTAAATTCCAAATCTTAATAGTTTTATCCCAACTCCCGCTAGCCAGAATTTTGCCATCAGGACTAATCGCTAGAGAATTCACAAAGGATGAATGTCCCGGTAGCGTGTGCGCGCACCGCCATTTCAGATTTTTAAATTTGTGAGCTAATTCCTGCGCCCGCTTAGCGACAGCCTCAGCTTCCTCTCTGCGTTTGAGTTCTTCCTCCTCCAAACGCTTGCGTTCGGCCCTAGCTTTTGCCTCTCGCACCGCCAGCCGCCGCATCTCTCCTTTATAGGTTATTCGCTGCTGCTCCTGAATTTCTTTAAGAGTTTCAATATACGGTAGAACCCAATCTTTAGAAAACCATTCCTGCGCAAATTCCGCCTCTAAATTAAATAATTGAGGTTCGTGAGTAAAATCAATATTTAAATAATACAAATCTGCTAAAAATCCGGCTAATAATTTGTGAATAGTCACAATTATTTGCCTGATAATCCGCAGTCTCACCTTTTCATCTTTACCCTCAGCCTCCAACTGGCTATCGACCTCTTCCCAGTTCCAGGGCTGCATCGCCACTAGAGAAACGCTCTGATTGATAATCCCCCAAAAACCCACATGAAAATTCACTTCATAATCGCTGATATCGCTGTACAGTATCGCTGTAGGCACCGGAGATAACACACTCTGCAATCGCTCCACATCAATATCAGAAATCGATTTTTTGAAATAATCTCCGTAAAACTGAACCGGACAGGATTCTCCGTGCTGTGGGTAGTGCTGGTTCAAAAAAGTTCTCAACTTAGCCGGCAGCTCGATATTTAGATTGTTGCGGAATGAATCTGGGCAATCTTGGCTAATTTTTGCCGGAGCAACTAACAGCAGCAATCGGTGCTGCTGCTGCTGCAAAATCTGTTCGGTTTCCTGTCTGCTCAAATTAGAAAACCAGTTATCTTTGTCCCAAATTGTTTGAATTTCGCTCAGCTTGACTCGAATTGCTTCTGATTGAAACTCCCGCATTAACTCACGGGAAAGTCGGCTAATTGCCCGCTTATCTCTGACTTCTTCTGATTTAATTCGATTGGCGCGTTCTTCCTTTACCCATTCTTCTTCTGTACTGGCGATCGCAATTAACTCTTGTTCTCGGGCCTGCTGTCGCTGCAAATATTTCACTTGTGCTTTAATCCAGCGGGGGTCTTTTTTGATTTGCTGGTTCAAAGCCGAAGAACCAGACGGCTCTATTTCTGCATAGCGCTCGTTGACAGCGCTTGCTCCCAATCTTTCTCCCAATTCGCAGGCTACAGGCTTCAACAGTTCAATTAGGGTGTCTGAGACGGGGCGGGGTAATGACATACCAGTTAAAACTTTTTCTTACTTTGTGGCCGACAAGCAGCCAGTCTAATTACTAGATAGCAGAATATCGGAGTATTCCGGGGTGAAACGGAGTGAACTAAAATCGATATGAGTAGCCGTCCTGTCGGTGAATAAACTTCACGTTTTTTATGGTAGAAAATCCAATACGAAACTGATTAATTAAAACCTCAAAACCCTTTGCGGTAGGTGTTTTTACTCGTGCCGTATAGGTTCCGGCTTTGACATTCTTGCGGTCAGTATCCAACGTGAACTTAACTGTATCGCCTGTTTTGACGTGCTTGTATCGTACTCGTGTATTTTTCACTGCTGGGAACCCGTGTTTGTTGACTCGTATTTCCTGCCTTGTCCCGTGCCCAAAACACGTGACAATCAGGGGCTGAGTTGTTCTCAATTGAATCGAGCGACCAGATTTCCCGACACACCCGGCATCAATACTATGTGACTTCTCTAAGCCCTGTTGAGTGCGGTTGAATTTAGTTCTGCCGCCCGTCCAACACTTCACCGTGTCGCATAGCTCTTTTGCCATCCTGACAATGGCAAAACGGGTTGAATTCACTGCTGCTGAATCTTTAAGGGGTTGCTTGGCTTGTGCAAGAATACGTTGCAGCAGGTCGGGTTTGCCCGAAAGGAAATCTTGGATATCGCGATTCCCCTTCTTCTGGTTGCACGGAACACAGGAAAGAGCAAGGTTGCTTACTCGGTTTGACCCACCTTTTGATTTAGCCTGAATGTGTTCTACTTCCAGGGGGGCATCGGTTGCACCGCAGTACGAGCATTTTTGTTCCCACTTTTCTAGTAGATATTGCTTCACTTCATAGCCAGCCAGTTCACCCGCTTGATATTGCACTCCACTAATCTCAGGATTCTGCATCAGTTGTGTGTCAAACCGGACTTGCTCAATCTCAATCTCAGTGATGGGACTGTAGCGCATGAATCGCTTAATCCAAGTTTCTACCGTTTGAACTCTATGTCGCAAGCTGGGGGCTAACCATCCTGTAGGCTGCTTTCGATTAAAACGCTTTGCTCGATATCTAAGATTGCGCGAACGCCGATCGCCTCGCACGCTAGCCCGTTGTTTGAGGTCAGCGCTAATTTGCAATCCTCGATGCTTGAGTTCCATGCCGAAGACAATATCTTCACCGCATTGAATGGCGAAACCCGTCCATTTAGAACCTGGATCTATTTTGAGCCGATAGGGTTTGAGTGTGGGATTGAGAATCTGTTGCTTGAGGACGATCGCAAACGGATAGGATCTGTACACCGCTGCTTTTTGTTTGGTCAACAGCTCTCTAGCACGAGCTGGATGCACCATGTTGAGGAACGTCCTGTCGTGATTCAACAGGAAAACGTAATTAGCTTGAATTTGCATTTCTGCATCTCAGGACTTGGTAATGTTTGCATCGATTGGCTTACAGGCTTGTTACCAGGGTGCGGTGTTCCACGTTCAGAAGCTACGCGATGTTCCTCCCCCGACGCTTGAATCTTGCCCGAATTCATTGAGTCATGACCCGTAAGCGACTATCACACTCTTGGTGTGTGTGAAATCTGGTGTAGCAGGGTACTCCGAATTACTCCGTTTCCCTTGAATTACTCCGCTTCTTTGCTACTCAGGCGTATCCCGCTGGGTACAAACTCTTAGCACGGCCTTACATTTGGGCGATCTATTTTAGATTTTAGATTTTAAATTTACTCCACAGATGAATCTGGCAGCTAGAACTTGAGTCTGCTCGCGACGATTGTCGTGGCACGGTATCCGTTTTTGAGCTGAGCTAGCGTATCCGTAAGGCGTATCGTACAGTCGCAGAAGCTTAGCACCTTAACTCAATCATAGTGTTTATACGGTTTACATTTTATGCCGAATCTGAATCGAAAGCACCGAGGGTAAAGACTTGAGGATATTCGATCGACTCTCACCCCCCAAATTCATTTTTTTTGTTGCCATTTTTACCCGCGCTTGTCTATAATCGTACTTCACAACCATAATTACGGTATTCCGACCAGATAACCGTACTTTAATTAAGGAAACAAATATAATGAGCCCGTGGGAACACCTAACTCAACAATTTCAGCGTACACAACAGCTACCAACTGGCAAAAATCGATCGCTGAGTGCACTTAAAAGATTTGTGTCGCTATTTGTAGTCGGAATAACTTTAAGTCTGGCAATTGTCTCCTGCCAGCAGGGAACTCCCAGCAACCCAACAGCGACTTCAGGCCCTGCTAGCCCAGCAGCCAACAAAGGCAAAGTAGAATTAACCCTCGTTTCCTTCGCCGTCACCAAAGCCGCCCACGAAGCGATAATTCCCAAATTTATCGAACAATGGCAAAAAGAAAAAGGACAAACCGTCACTTTCAGCCAAAGTTACGGCGGTTCCGGTTCCCAAACCAGAGCAGTAATTGACGGATTAGAAGCAGACATCGTACACCTAGCCCTCGCCCTCGACACCGCCAAAATCGAGAAAGCCGGACTCATCCAACCGGGCTGGGAAAAAGAAGTCCCCAACGAAGGAATTGTCAGCAAATCCGTAGCAGCAATAGTCACCCGCGAAGGTAATCCCAAAGGCATTAAAACCTGGGAAGATTTAGGCAAAGACGGAGTGAAATTGATCACCGCCGATCCCAAAACCTCAGGAGTTGCTCGCTGGAACTTTCTAGCACTTTGGGGTTCGATTCTCAAAACCGGAGGAGACGACACCAAAGCATTAGACTTTACCACCAAAGTCTACAAAAACGTTCCGATTCTTACCAAAGATGCCCGCGAAGCCACCGATGTATTTTTCAAACAAGGCCAAGGCGACGCCTTAATCAACTACGAAAACGAGATTATTTTGGCAGGTCAGAAAGGCGAAAAACCGAGTTATATTATTCCCGATGTGAATGTGTCGATCGACAATCCCGTTGCCATCGTCGATAAAAACGTGGACAAACACGGTACCCGCGAAGTCGCCGAAGCATTTGTCAAATATCTGTACACTCCAGAAGCCCAGCGAGAATTTGCCGCTTCAGGATTTCGCCCAGTAGATGCGACAGTCGCCGCCGAAGCAGAATTTGTCCAAAAATATCCCGCCGTCAAAACCCTATTTACAGCTCAAGATTTGGGAGGTTGGGGAGACATTCAAAAGAAATTCTTTGATGACGGAGCCGCGTTTGACAAAATCCAAGGCTCGATTAAACGCTAATTCCATCAGCACTGGTTCGTAGTGAGGACTTGAGTCCTCATCTTTAAGGACTAAAGTCCTTACTACAAATTGTATTTTTCATTGTTCGTAGTGAGGACTTCAGTCCTCATCTTTAAGGACTAAAGTCCTTACTACAAACTCTGAGGACTAAGGACTAAAGTCCTGAATACCAACAAATAAATACTCAATCAAAATGTCTGTATCATCTCCAACCAATAACCCTCAATCTCCTATTCAGAATATCAAAAGAGCGATCGGCCTCATCACACTACCTTGGGGAATCACCATCGGCTACCTCAGCCTCATGCTATTTCTCCCAGTCACAGCCATGCTGCTAAAAGCCAGCACAGCAAACCCCGGCGAATTTTGGAAAATAGCCACCAGCCCGATCGCCCTTTCCGCCTACGATGTCACCTTCGTCACATCATTAATAGCAGCCCTAATCAACGGAGTTTTCGGCACATTAATCGCCTGGGTATTAGTCCGGTACGACTTTCCCTTAAAACGCATTGTCGATGCAGCAGTCGATTTACCCTTTGCGCTACCAACATCCGTCGCAGGTTTAACCCTCGCCACAGTTTACAGCGATAACGGCTGGATCGGTTCCCTATTTGCACCCTTTGGAATCAAAATATCATTCACTCGCTTAGGCGTAGGAATAGCCATGATCTTTATTTCCTTACCCTTCATCGTGCGGACTGTACAGCCAGTTTTACACGAAATGGAAAAAGACATCGAAGAAGCAGCTTGGTGCTTAGGAGCATCTCAATTTCAAACCTTTTGGCGAGTAGTTTTACCGCCGCTATTTCCGTCAATTTTAACCGGAGTTGCTCTCGGATTTTCCCGAGCAGTTGGCGAGTACGGTTCGACGGTAATTGTAGCAGCTAACGTACCGTTTAAAGATTTAATTGCTCCGGTGTTAATTTTCCAAAGATTGGAACAATACGACTATGCAGGAGCTACAGTTATCGGCACTGTGATGTTAGGCATTTCCCTAGCAATGTTGTTCGCAATTAATGTTTTACAAGCATGGAGAAGACGCTATGACGGCTGAACTCAACCCCTCAGAAAATTACCCGCTTCCTCCGGTTGGTTCTTCGTCGCGCAGCAAAGAAAAAGCCTGGGTAAAGCCAACTTTAATCTCAATTGCGATCGCCTATCTCGGCCTCGTCTTATTTATCCCAGCCCTCAACGTTTTTTACCAAGCTTTCAAAAAGGGATTCGAGCCATTTTTCGCCAATTTAACCTCACCAGATTTTTTATCGGCTGCACAGCTTACCCTGCTAATTGCTTTGATAGTTGTACCTATAAACACAGTATTTGGTTTGTGTGCAGCTTGGGTAATCGGCCGCAATAAATTTCCAGGACGCACCCTATTAATCACCATTTTAGACGTGCCGTTTGCCATATCTCCCGTAGTTGCAGGTTTAATGATTGTACTGCTTTACGGTCGCCTAGGATGGTTTGGGCCGTGGCTGGAAAGTGGCGGAATTAAGATTATCTTTGCCTTCCCTGGAATGGTTCTGGCTACAGCTTTTGTTACTCTACCTTTTGTCGCCCGCGAAGTAATTCCTGTTTTGGAAGAAGTAGGAACCGATCAAGAAGAAGCGGCGAAAACTTTGGGAGCAAATGATTGGCAAATCTTCTGGAATGTGACGTTACCAAATATTCGCTGGGGCTTGCTTTACGGTGTAATTTTGACAAATGCTAGAGCAATGGGAGAATTTGGAGCTGTTTCTGTGGTATCGGGAAATATTGCTAAAAAAACTCAGACTTTGCCTTTGTTTGTAGAGGATGCTTACAAGCAGTACGCGACGCAAGCAGCATTTTCGGCGGCGGTAGTTCTCGGTTTGTTAGCTGTTGTTACTCTGGTGGTTAAGGAGATTTTGGAACAAAAAACTACCATTAAGGAAGTTGACAGTTGACAGTTGACAGTTGACAGTTGACAGTTGACAGTTGACAGTTGA
>NZ_JAUBOJ010000145.1:0-14429 GCF_036700185.1 Microcoleus sp. BM001215392
ATGCGGTCATGCTTCGCCCCTACAAACATATTTGCCTTGCGCCAGATGCACCCGTTGCAATCGCTTGAAAGTTGGCAATCAAGCATCTTTCACCATCCAAACTAAGAAGCTGAGAATATGCTCGACGGGGGGCAGCGGATAGTCGGTTAGGTCGATCGTTATTATCTGTCCCTCCAGCTTCAAAAACCGCCATTGCGTGCCGCTGGTAACGCAACCGTAGACAGCCCCAAGCGGTTGCTCTTTTGCCCGATTAAATTGTTCTACAGCCAGCATTTCTGCAATGCACTGTCCCAGCCCAGATTTCAAGTCAGATTTTTTTGCCTCAACTACAACAATTGCTGGCGCTTCCACCGTAAGTTGTTCGGGAGAGCGGCTAATTAGGAAATCACAAACTCCGTTAAGTCCAACACTCGGATCGACATTGAATTCTTCGCCAGAAAACACACTAATTTGACGGTTGAGAATGCGTCGCACTTCCAGCAATACAGGATTTATAATGACTTCAGAGCGAGCTTTTTCGGTGTCTACAGCGATCGCCCAAGGTACATCCTCCAAAATCGCCAATAACTTAGAACTAGGGGCGATCGACTCAACAGAGTCCGGAAAAAATCGGCTTCCCTCAACAATCGTCAGGTGAAAATCTCGCTTCACCTTGTCGATGCTAAACTGACTGTAGGGCATAATATTTTTTTGTTGTTTTATTCTAGAGTGTAATGTAAAATAGCAGAATATATCGAAAGTTACACAGCAATAATTATATATAAAATCTTACAGTAAAAAATCAAAATTAATACCTCACCACAAAAATGAGAAATTTATCAGATTTAGACAATGCACCGGAAACAGAAGAAGAGGAAGACTCCAGCGTCTTGCTGTCGATCGGCGATTTAATGTCTGGCTTGCTGATGTTATTCGCCCTCCTGTTCATCACCGTGCAAATTCAACTCAGCGCCAAGGCGAAAATGCTCGATGAGAAAATCCTTCAGGTGGAAAAACTGCGACAAGAATTGCAGCAATATCAAAGGGCTTTTGAAGGACTGCCGCAAATTATTGTCAATGCTTTAGAGGGGAAAGTTGGAGACAAAGATATTTTTACGGTTGACCCCGGAACGGGAGATGTCAGCATTCGCGATCGCATTTTGTTTGATAATAACAGTTCCGTCCTCAAACCCGAAGGAAAAACGTTTTTGCAAGCCTTCATTCCCATTTACAGCCAAGTGCTTTTTGCTAACAAACAGTTTGAAAAACAAATTGCTCGCGTTGTCATCGAAGGACATACCAGTTCCGCAGGTTCCGATTCCAAAAATCTGGAACTGAGTTTGCGCAGGGCTTTAGCTGTTTCTAATTATATGTTTTCCGATGAGGTTAATTTTCCTAAAAAAGCCGAATTGCAGCAAAAAGTATTAGTTTCGGGACGGGGAGAATTAGATGCGAATCCGACTCAAAATGCCGCGGGCGATCGCAAAGTCGTTTTCCGCTTCCAATTCCGCCGCGAAAACTTGAATGTAGACGTAAACCGCCAGTTACCATCACCCGAAAGCAAAAGCCCGAATTCTACCCCTAGATAAATGCTGCGGCTTAACCTGCGGATTTGATATAAAATGTGTGGGATTATTAGTCCTGTACGCACGGGTAGCCAAACACCCTGATGAAATCGCTCTTTCCCAATCCAAAATCGAACAGCGAACATCGAAAACTGTATAACCTGTTGCTGCTATTATTTCCTGCCAGCGCATGGCTGATCGTTTTCTTTATTCTGCCGGTGCTAATTGTACTGTTGTACAGTTTTTTAGAGCGCGGTACCTACGGCGGTATTACTTGGGTATTTACTCTCAGCAACTACCAGCGTTTGTTCAGCGGACTTTTCTTAGGCGTAATTGGTCGATCGCTCTTTTTGGCTTTTTTGACAACGGCGGCTTGTTTGTTAGTCGGCTATCCCCTAGCATTTTTCATCGCCACCCGTCCTCCCCGCTGGCGAAATGCCTTGCTTTTGCTGGTAATTATTCCCTTTTGGACTAACTTTTTAGTGAGAACCTACGCCTGGATCATTCTGCTGCGCAGCGAAGGAGTCATTAACACAGCCCTGCAAAGCCTGCATATTATTAGCGAACCGTTAAACTTGCTGTTCACGCCTTTCGCTGTGGCGATCGGTCTGATTTACGGCTATTTACCTTTTATGGTTCTGCCTTTATATTCTAGCATAGAACGCTTCAATTTTTCATTAGTTGAAGCTGCTCAAGATTTAGGGGCAAATGATATTAGAACTTTTTTTAGCGTTTTTTTGCCATTGACAACTCGCGGCATTGTTGCCGGATCTATTTTGGTTTTTGTCCCGGCTGTCGGTGCTTTTGTTACACCGGATATATTGGGCGGTTCTCAAACAATTATGGTGGGAAATTTGATTCAAAATCAGTTTATGAAATCCCGCGATTGGCCGTTTGGTTCGGCGCTTTCTATGGTATTGACCGTAATCGTATTGATTCCTGTTTTAATTTATTTTCGCGTGTCCGATGACACTCAATAAGCGGTGCTTGTGGCGCACCCCATGTTTAGCTTAAGATGGGCTAATGACCAATGACTAATGACCAATGACTATTGACTAATGACTAATGACTAATGACCAATGACTAATGACCAATGACTATTAACTAATGACTAAAACAAAACTAGATTTGCTGGTGCGGGCGATCGGCAAAAAGTGGCTTTGGGTACAAGCTGCACTGGCATTTGCCTTTCTCTACTTGCCAATTCTCATCTTAATTATTTACTCCTTCAACGCTTCCAAATTTAACGCAGTTTGGCGCGGTTTTACCCTCGATTGGTACGGCAGCTTGTTTAGCAATGCAGGCGCGACTATTGCTACCAGCAGCAGCGCCGGAATTTTGCCAGCACTTAGCAATAGCTTGCTAATTGCAGCCGTTTCGACGGCTTTAGCGACTATTTTCGGTACCATGCTGGCGCTAGCGCTGGAACGCTTTCATTTTCCCGGACGCAAAGCAGTGGAAGCTTTACTGTTTTTGCCGGTTATTATGCCCGAAATTACGATCGGCATTTCGCTGCTTGTTTTCTTTACCCTAGCATTTCGGATCGTAGAAAATCTTACGGGAATCCGCCTCAACCTCGGTTTACCTACAGTAATTATCGGTCACGTTGTCTTTAATATTTCGTTTGTGACAATTACTGTCAGGGCGCGCTTGGCCGAACTCGATCCTCAATTAGAACAAGCAGCCTTTGACTTGGGCGCCAACGAATGGCGGACTTTTTGGCGGATCACTTTCCCTCTAATTTGGCCCGCTATTTTCAGTGCCGCACTGCTGGCTTTCACTCTGTCGCTGGATGATTTTGTCGTGACATTCTTTACCACCGGTGTCGGTTCGATGACCCTGCCGCTATTGGTTTACGGCATGATAAAATTTGCAGTAACCCCAGCGATTAATGCCATCTCAACTTTGATGTTGTTGGCTTCCTTGTTGCTGGTTGTGTCATCACTCAGGGTTCAAAAAAGTTAAAATAATTGCTTTTGTGTCATAATTTATTTCGCGTACAACTAACAAAATCCATGAAACGCCTCCTGACTTTCTTACTTTTGTTTGTGATGAGTGCAACGGTGGTTTTCGGCTGTAGCCCTACAAGTGGCAAGCAGCAGCAAGTCCTCAGCATTTACAATTATGCAAGTTATATCGCCCCAGAAGCGATCGCCCAATTCGAGAAAGAGAACAATGTTAAAATTCAATACGACACTTTCGAGAACAGCGACACACTCTATGCCAAAATAAAACAGGGTAATCCCGGTTATGATGTCATATTTCCTGCCGATTACATGGTGAGAATCATGGCAGCCGAGAATATACTTGAACCGTTAGATTTTGCCAAAATTCCTAACAAAATAAATCTCGATTCGAGATGGATTAACCAAACATTTGATCCGGAAAATAAATATTCTCTGCCCTATCAGTGGGGAACAATGGGAATTGGCTACAACATCAAAGCAACCAAGGGCGAGATTAATAGTTGGGGGGCGATGTTCGATCCTAAATATACAGGAAAAATAGCATGGCAAGATGATGCAAGATACACTTTTGCAGCGGTTCTAATCTATTTGGGATTTGACCCAAATACAACTAATCCCCAAGAAATCAACAAAGCCCGCGATTTGCTGATTAAAAATAAAAATATCATTGCCGCCTTTGTCCCCGACACTGGTCAAACTCTGCTCGATCAAGGAGAAGTTAATCTGACAATGGAATGGAGCGGCGATATTTTTCAGGTGATGAAAGAGAATCCCAACCTGCGCTATGCTATTCCCAAAGAAGGAACAATTGTCTTTTCTGACAATATGGCAATTCCTAAAGGTGCGCCGCACAAAGAGTTAGCTGAAAAATTTATTAACTTTGTTTTGCAGCCTGAAGTTGGTGCGACAATTTCTAATTTTACCCACTATGGCTCGCCGAATAAAGCAGCAATAGACAAAGGTTTAATTGACCCGAAAGATTTGAAAAATCCTCAAATTTACCCGCCTGCTGAGGTGTTTGCAAAACTGAAATTTTTGCAGGATGTCGGGAAAGCAACCGCATTGTACGATCGAGCTTCGACGGAAGTTAAAGCCGGGGCTGGAAAGTAAGCATTGGTGTCAACAACTAGGTCAAACTTAACTAATTCCAAGGAAGAGCATGGTAACGAGTAGAAAGCGAGTAACTAACTAACTGTAGGGTGCCCAGCGGGGGAAAATTATTCAGTATCTCCTCAAAACATTCAGCCCGCTGGGCACCCGACAATAACTACTAGGATAAATAACAATGCACGCAGTCGAAATTTTAGACGTTTCCAAAGTATTTAAAAGTGCTCGCAGTCAAGATTTCTTAGCTGTAGACAACATCAACCTGCAAATTGGCGATCGCGAATTCTTTTCTTTGCTCGGCCCTTCCGGCTGTGGCAAAACTACAACTTTGCGAATGATTGCAGGTTTTGAAACTCCCACAGCGGGCGAAATTTACATTCAGGGCGAACCGATGCAAAATCGCCCGCCATTTCACCGCCCAGTAAATACGGTATTTCAAAACTATGCTTTATTTCCGCACATGACTGTAGCACAAAATGCTGCATTTGGGTTGGAAATGGAGAATTTGCGCCCGCCAACAATTCGCGATCGCGTGGCGCGAGCTTTAGCATTAGTACAGTTAACAGATGTAGAAAAACGCTATCCCCGCCAACTCTCAGGAGGACAGCAGCAGCGAGTAGCGCTGGCGAGGGCCTTGGTCAAAGAACCTTCTGTTTTGCTGTTGGACGAGCCCCTAGGAGCGCTGGATTTAAAATTGCGCAAAGAGATGCAATTAGAATTAAAAAAAATGCAGCGCCAATTGGGAATTACGTTTATTTATGTGACTCACGACCAAGAAGAAGCGCTCACAATGTCGGATAGAATTGCTGTGATGCAGTCCGGAAAACTGCAACAAGTCGGGACGCCTGTGGATATTTATGAATATCCTAAAACGCAGTTTGTGGCTGAGTTTATTGGGGAGAGCAATTTCTTGACCGGGCGAGTAGTAGAAAAGCAGCAGGGTAAAATAATCGTGTTGGTTGACCAGCAGTTGCCCGTGTTAGTTGCAACAGCAGAAAATTTGCCCGCGGGGAAAGTTGTTACCCTGGTGTTGCGGCCGGAAAAAGCGACTATTTACCCGGCTAATTATGAGGCTGAAAATATCTGGCCCGGAGTAGTAGAAGAGGCGATTTATATTGGTACTGACACGCGTTATACGGTGCGCCTGACTGCCAAAAGCTCGATCGCCCTTCGCCGACAAAACTTGCACAGAGATGACTTGCAGCGACACAAAGTGGGCGACAGCGTTCGAGTCGCCGTGCCGCCGGAAAGTATCTGCATTTTTTGAAACGTGCTGCTGAATTAGCTCTCGTTTACTGCGGTGATGGCGAGGGACTCTCGGCCCCGGGCGATGGAATTTCCGCAGGAGGAGATTCTGGCGGCGGCGATGGAATTTCCGCAGGAGGAGATTCTGGCGACGGCGACGGACTCTCGGCCCCGGGGGAAGGAATATCTGCACCGGGCGAGGGAATATCGGCAGGAGTTGGGGCGGTAGTTTCCGGCGGCGGCGGAAGCTGTTCGGGATCGGGGTTCGGGGTTTGGAGGCTGCGCACCCACAAACCTAAACCTGCGAATGCTAACATCAGCACCAACAGCCCCAGCAGGGGCAGCCAACGCTGGGACTGCTGTTTTTTAACTGGTTCCGGGGCGGAGGAAGTTTCCGGGTACAGCAACTGTTTAGAGGATTCTGAAAGCTGAGATTCTGGCATCCGCCCGGTTTTTTGGAGGGATGTAGGGAGGGAGGGCGGTAGCGACACTGACAGCGGTGACACCGGCGCCGATGACACCGGCACTGACGCACCCGCCGTATCGAACAGTACCAATCTCTCCGGCGACATCCGACAGTGAGTCACCACCACAGAAGTGTTATCGTAACCGTTTTTCTCGTTGGCGAGACGAACCCAAGAAATAGCCGCCGCTTCCAAGGACATTTTGCCCTCTAGCACCTGTGGGCCGTAATTCTGCCAAGATTGCTCTACCCAGTCGTTATCGCTTAAACCGTCGGAACATAGCAGCAGCAAGCCTTCTTCTTCGATAATAAATCGCTGAATCGTGGGGCGCAGAAAATCACCGTCCCGCGTACCCAAAGCTTGAGTCAGGGCTCCGGCATCCGATCGCAATTGAGTCTCCCAGGATAAACTGTGTCCTAGGTGTACTTCCCTAGATGCTACGTCATCGTCCACAGTCAAGCGCTGACAGTAATTGTTGCCAATCCAATAGGCGCGGCTGTCTCCAACATTGACTAAATAAAGTTCGTGACTGTTATTCGACGGTACATCTTCGGAAACTTTCACTTTTTGAGGCAACTGGAGAGCCATCACCAAAGTGGTTCCCATCCGCTCCCGCAACTCTTTTCCTTGCTCGTTATTTTGAGCGGAAATCACGTTATTGACAACTTTCACTATTTCTTCGAGTTGCTGGATCACCATTGCTGGCGCCATCAACTCTTGTTGTTCAGCGATTTCGGCGAGCAAATTTTGGATTAAAGCTTTCAGGGATTGGACGGCTAATTGACTGGCAACTTCTCCTCCTTCGTGGCCTCCAACCCCGTCGCAAACCATTGTCAAGTAAGGAATTAGTTTGTCATTTGGGCCAGTTTTGACCGATTGAAAATCAGCAGCAGTGGGATAGCAACTGTCTTCATTTTGGGAGCGCTGCGGCCCGGTATCGGTGATGCCGACTACTTCTAAATGCAGGGGCAATTGGGCAGCTTGTTCTAATAGTAAATCGTTAAGTTCCAGGGCGATCGCATCTAAGTTCATGCTGCTGCGGCGCATAAATACACAAATCTCGCCGAGTTTCGACTGTATCTCGGGCCTTGCCGATTCCACCAAACCAGACCACACATCTCCCAAATCCTTGAGAGTCGGTACAAAATTACCTCGATGCAGTTCCAGCAGGCGCACCCGCCAACCTTCCACGCGCAAATTTTCCGGTACCAGCAAACTCGCAGCGACTCCTTGTTCTGAAAGTGCCGTCCACATTTGCAGCATTTGCCACAGCCAGTAAACTTGGCGCGTGGCACTTGTCTGAGCCCAAGCTTGTAGAATAGAAGGATACAGGCTACCAAAATTATTAATCGGCACATTTTCCAACAACAGCACCTCTGTGGCTTCCGCTGCTTCCCCCAAGGCACAAAAACCGTATACTTCGGGCGCGTGCAGCCGTTGTGGATACAAATGCAGGTAAGGCATGATGTGCACCGGCAGTTGTTCGGGGACGCCCGGAGGGATAGATGGACGGCTGTCAAGCCAGATTTGGGGTGCAATGACAAAATATCGATCGGCGATTACCTTACCCGCCGGCACTTCCTCGACTGCTGGGCCCACCACCCACAAATAGCGATAAATTAAATCGGTTTCGCAAGCTGCACACTTCTGGGTACCAAAGCTATTGCGCGGTTCGGAACAGCTCAGATTTGGGCAATAAATGGGTTCGGAGAAACTACTGATCATATCGAAATAGTTTGTGTAAAAACATTCTGAAGATATATGATTCCCAGGCTCGAATTCACTAGCTTGAGAATAAGCTGATTTTAGCCCCTATCAATTTCTTAACTGGCTTTGGGGCCCTAGAAATTGTAGTTGCTGCCGGTCTCGATCGGCTAAAATTGTAATCTAAGTTACTAAAATCTGACTTTGAGTACAATGGAAGCCTCAACCTGGTACCGCGATTGTGTTTACAATCGCGATCGGGCTGGGAAGTCACAAAGCCTTGCAGAGTCAGTCGTTGGCAATTCTTAAATTTCAAATTTTAAATCTAAGAATCTAAATAGTATCACCTATTCTTTTGACGATCTGGATTCCGGCGATCCTTTGGCTGCTGGCTGGGGCTTTGCTATGTTTGGGAGAGCTATTGACTAATGACCAATAACTTCTCTAAGATTGTTGAGCCAAAGTACATCGATCGCACAATCCGAAAAATTCCAATGTGTGATAATAAATTTTGAAAGAATGAGATTGTTGTAATTGGCTTTCTAGGTGATGAACGGGGCATTCGTCGATCGTAATGGACGTGCCACATTCGAGACAAGTTAGGTGATGTTGGTCTTGGTGGGCGGCACCGTAGAGAGATTCGCCGCTAGCAAGCGTTCTGACGTGAACGAACCCCTCTCGCTTCAAACCGTCGAGGGAGCGGTAAACTGTTGCTAAGCCCATGCTTTGGTCGCTCTGGCGCAGTTCTAGGTAGATATCTTGCGCTGAGAGCGATCGATTTAAGGTCTTGAGCAAGTCTAAAATACGCTCCTGACTGCGGGTGCGGTTGGTTCTCATAATTTTGTTGTGTAATCGGCTGGAATCAAATTTGTCCCTGTTTCTAGGCTATCTTACTTGGAGGAGTCATACCAAAGTCGAACGAAGACGGGCGCGGTTGAAACCGCGTTTACACAAACAGGGCGAACGCTTTCGGGGCGACTGGGGAATAAGAGGGTATTAAGCCCGGATTTGGTGTCAAAGGTCGATCGCACGCAGCTCGGTTGTAGAATACAATGGCGCTAACTTCCACATCACCTATCGCAACATTCCCGTGACTCAGAAATATCTTGCCCAAATCTATGTTACCCTCCGCCCTTCGGTTTTAGACCCCGCCGGCACTGCCGTACAGTCTGGTTTGCAACACATGGGATACGACAATGTGGAGCGCGTGCGGATCGGGAAGTACGTTGAATTGACGCTGACTGCTGCTGATGAGTCCTTCGCGCGCGAACAACTCGATCGCGTTTGCGATCAACTTTTAGCGAATCCAGTTATTGAGAATTATCGCTTTGATTTGACTGCAATTGCTGTACCTGTCGAGACAGCAGGAGCTTAAGTGCGATCGACTTTTAGGGCGTGTTTTTAAACCCGGAGACCCCCTACCTAACCCCCTTCTTAAGGGGGGGACAAGAGGTTCTCAAAGTATCTGTTAAAAACACGAGAACTAGAACGACTCAAAGTCCCCGCAACGATGCGGGGGATGTGAGGGGGATCTAGACTTAAATACAAGCGAGAAAAACATAAGATTTAAGTCTTAAGTTGACACTTCTTGCTTATTCCATCCATTACATCCGTTACACAATCCGTTGCCGAACTTCCTTCTGCTTATGAAATTTGGAGTTATTGTTTTTCCGGGTTCAAATTGCGATCGCGATGTGGTGTGGGTAACTCAAGGGTTGCTGCACCAACCGACCCGAATGATTTGGCACGAAGATACCGATATTTCGGATATTGACATCATTGTAGTTCCCGGTGGTTTCAGTTACGGAGATTATTTGCGGTGCGGTGCGATCGCCCGTTTTTCTCCAGCCATGCAAGCTACTGCGGAACACGCGAACAAAGGCAAGCTTGTACTCGGCATCTGCAACGGTTTTCAGGTGCTGACTGAAGCTGGTTTGCTTCCCGGTGCGCTGGTGCGGAATGCGGGATTGAATTTTATTTGCGATCGGGCTTCCTTGAAAGTCGAACGCGGTAATACGCCGTGGACTTCGGCTTATACTTCGGGTGAAATCATCGATTTGCCGATCGCCCACGGGGAAGGCAATTATTATGCCGATGCCGATACTTTAGCCGAGCTAGAAGATAAGGGTCAAGTGTTGTTTCGCTACTGCACGGAAGCCGGTGAAATTAACGCTGCTGGAAATCCCAACGGTTCGTTAAATAATATTGCCGGCATTTGCAATCGGGCGGGCAATGTGTTAGGAATGATGCCGCATCCCGAACGAGCATCCGATCCGATGTTGGGCGAAACTGATGGGATGAAATTGTTTCAAGGGTTGCTGATGGCAACTGTTGCTGCAATTTTATAGTTGATATTTGCGATATTGTTGTAGATACCATAGGGTGGATCGCGATCTCTTGTAGGGACACGGCATTGCCGTCTCCCTACGGGGATATTAGCGACGCACCCACAAAATTAAAAATGCTAAAATGACTTCAAAGTCAATACATCGGAAAACAGTCCTATGCCTTCACTCTTTCCTGGAATGGACCCGTACTTGGAACACCCCGATTTCTGGCAGGAAACTCACAATCGATTAATTATCGCGATCGCTGATACCATCATGCCTCAAATTCGCCCTAAATATGAAGTGGCAATTGACAAACGCATCTATGAAATTACCGATCCAAATGACAGTAACGGCGACTCCCTTTTAGTAGGTATCCCCGATGTCGCGATTAAGCGTCAATCTAATAACCCGAATATTCCTATAGGTTCAGTTGCCACTTTAACTGTCACACTTCCGACTACCGTCAAAGTGCCGACTCCTGAAAAAATTAAACAGACTTATCTGGAAGTGCGAGAAATGACAACGAAACAAGTTGTCACCGCAATTGAAATTATTTCTCCCGTCAACAAACGTAGTGGAGAAGGCAGAATTACTTATCTCAAAAAACGCCAGAGTATTTTAGGTAGTTTAACTAATTTAGTAGAAATTGATTTACTGCGAAAATGGGAATCTATGCCCATCCTTAACAATTCCATTGAAAGCGATTATCGGATTTTAGTCAGTCCCAGAAATAGTCGTCCGTTTGCCGAACTTTATGCTTTCAATCTTCGCGATTCTTTACCTATATTTCCGCTTCCCTTGCGCGAAGAAGATGTAGAACCTATTGTTAATTTACCAGAAATATTTGCAGGCATTTACGATCGCGCCGGCTATGACTATCGCATCGATTACGATCGAGAACCCGTACCATCTCTACCCGAAGAAGACCGGGTTTGGGCTACCCAACTTTTGCAAGAAAAAGAACTTCCAGATAACTAATTATATAGTCCTGAACTCACAAAAGACCTATTTATTTTTAAGAGGACTCAAATTTAAACACTAATTTTCAGTCGGTTTCAACCGACTTTCGCTCTCTCGGCGGTGGTTTCAACCCCCGACGGACTAAACGGCAGCGGGCAAGATATAATTATTACCAACTATTTAAAAGAAAACTATATGTCCTTAGTGAATTTGGCCGATACCAAAACTCGGCTACTCGGCTGTAGTGCCGTATACATCGTCGGGCAATGTCTCTCCACCGCCATGTCGGCTGCGGGGCCCGTAGCCGACATGGCGGCAGGCGTACTCGGCGGCCCCGGAGGCGTGCTGGCAGTTAATGCTTTGGCAACTATTGTCGCTGCTATTGTGGGGAATATCACGGCGGGCGAGTTGGGAAACAAGTTGGCGCAGCGGGTGGGCAAAAATGCGGATATTCTCAAAAATGGCGATTTGACTACGGCGGCGGGAGAAGCTATCAGCCGTCTCCTGACAAAAATTGCTGAATCTGAGGAAGTCAAGGTTATTGCTGAACGAAATCACCTGCCTTCTGCTAAAGCTAATTTTCAATATTTAGCGAAGAAAACGGTTGCTTACTGGTTGGAAATTGATGCCAAAACTGACAGTCAGACAACTGCTTTGAATTTTTCTGATTCGGAACTTGCGAAGATTTTTTCGGCTGATAGGAATCAGTTTCTCGAAGTTACGGGGTTGGAGGTGCAAGATTGGCAAGATTTTTTGGGAGATTTTGCGGCGAAGGAAAACAAAACTTTGCATCCCGAATGGATTGCATATGCGGCGGCAAAACTGCACGAGTCTTTCCCGAAGGCGTTTTGCGAAGTGCTGAAACAAGATGCGGAGACTGGCGGCAGACAATTTGCGGGAATGCAGTTGATTTTGCACCGCGAAACTTTGGCGGAGTTGAAAGATTTGGGGCTGCAAAATGGGGAAGTTTTGCAAAGGTTGGAGGCTTTGGCGACGCGGGAGCAAATTTGTCAAGTCATGGCGAAGTTGGAAGTTATAGAAACTCTCCGCGATGAGTTGGCAGAAGTTCGGGCATTGCTGGAAAGATATATCGATCCTGCTGCGCCGAGTTTGCCGATTCCTGTTAAGTCAGAGACGATTATTCAGGACAGAATTAAAGACTTTACCGGTCGGAAATTTGTATTTCAAGCAATTAATGAGTTTCTGAGGACAAAGCAAAAAGGCTATTTTGTTTTGGAGGCGGAACCGGGTGTTGGGAAAAGCGCGATTATGGCTGCCTGTGTGGTGATGTTGAAGCGCCGCTGCATTACTCATTTCAACTCGCAACCGGACGGGATTGTCAGCGCTGAAACTTTTTTGGAAAATGCTTGCACTCAGTTGATTGAAGGTTTTAATCTTAAAGATAAGTATCCGCGACTGCCGGAAAATGCCCTGAAAAATAACAACTTTCTAGGCGAGTTGCTGAAGGAAGTCAGCGCTAAGTCTAGCAAGGACAAAAAAATTATTTTTGTGGTGGATGCGCTGGATGAAGTTGATTGGAAGGCTCAAACTAGCGGTAGCAATGTTTCGTATTTGCCTAATGATTTGCCGGATAACGTTTATTTTATTGTCTCGAAGCGGCCGGAATTTCTGACAATGCCGACAGCTAACAAGACGGTTTTTGATTTGATGAAATACAGTACAGACAGTCTCAAAGATGTCGAGGCTTATCTGGCAAAGCGCACGGAGAGAAGCCAGTTAATTCAGGATTGGATTAAGGGTCGAAATTTGCAGCGGGAAGAGTTTGTGACGGCGGTAGCCCAAAAAAGCGAAAAGAAATTTATCTACCTCCGCTATGTGCTGGATGAAATTGAAGGCGGCACGTACAAGGATGTGAATTTAAATGATTTGCCAGCGGGTTTGCAGGAATATTATCAAAAACACTGGGGACTGATGATGGGAAGGGAAGACGATCCTCTGCTGGAATTGAAGGTGAGGATTATCTATTTCCTGTCGCAAGCAGAGGAAGCAGTTTCTTGTCGCTGGTTGGCTAAATCTGCCGGCGAGCAAAATTTTACGAAAGTACAGCAGGTACTAACGAAATGGGATTCGTTTTTGCGAAAGGAGAAGGTAGGGAAGGAAACTCGATACACTATCTATCACAATAGTTTTCGGCAGTTTCTGGAAGCGGATGAAACTGTGCAGTCGGCGGGAATAACACTGGATGACATTAACGATGACATTAGCGATAACTCTACAGGAGGAGCGCCGCTATGAGCGATTTAGGTGTGTGGTTGGCGCAGCAGTGTCAGGAAGATCGAGATTTGCTGTTGAAATACCAACCGAAGAGATTTGCGAAACGGGGGAAGGTTGACCGTTATTGCGCTTGGTTGACTGATTTCGGTTTTATTGAGATGAAACTGGAATTTTTGGGGGTACAAGCGCTAATTGATGATTACGATTTGGCGAGAGTTTCTGATGTTTTGTTGTCGGAGGGGCAAACTGAAACTTTGGTAAGGATTCAGGGGGCAATTAGGAAGTCGGCGCACATTTTGGATAGGGATAAAACGCAACTGGCTGGGCATTTGTTGGGGAGGTTGCTGGATTTTGAGGTGCCTGAGATTCAGGGGTTGCTAGAACAAGCCAAGCAGTGGAAAGATAGTCCTTGGCTGCGGGCTTTGAAGGCTAATTTAGAGAGGCCGGGAGAAGGATGTCTGCGAACCCTCATCGGTCATACTAGATCGGTACAAGCAGTGGCGATCGCACCCGACGGAAAAACAGCGATTTCCGCATCCTCGGATAATACCCTGAAAATCTGGGACACCGAGACAGGCCGGGAACTAAAAACTCTCACGGGTCATAGTTCCTCGGTAGATGCAGTGGCGATCGCAAAAGACGGAAAAACAGCGATTTTTTTCTCAATCTCGAAAGGCTGTTTCGGGCAGGAGAAGGAAATCCTGAAAATCTGGGACACGGAGAGAGACCAGGAACTGAAAAATCTCACCGATCATAGTAACTCGCTAAAAGCAGTGGCGATCGCATCAGACGGAAAGATAGCGATTTCCGCTTTATACGATCATACCCTGAAAATCTGGGACACCGAGACAGGTTCAGAACTGAAAACTCTCA
>NZ_JAUBOJ010000145.1:14529-15979 GCF_036700185.1 Microcoleus sp. BM001215392
GACGGAAAAACAGCGATTTCTGCTTCTGATGATCATACCCTGAAAATCTGGGACATCGAGACAGGCCGGGAACTGAAAACTCTCACCAGTCATAGTTCCGGGGTAAATGCAGTGGCGATCGCGCCCGACGGAAAAACCGCGATTTCGGCTTCATACGATAAAACCCTGAAAATCTGGGACACCGACACAGGCTCAGAACTGAAAACTGTCACGGCTCATAGTTCTAGGGTAAGTGCAGTGGCGATCGCACCGGACGGTAAAACAGCGCTTTCCAGTTCATGGGATCATACTGTGAAAATCTGGGAGACCGAGACAGGCGCCGAACTTAGAACCCTCACCGGTCATACTGACTCGGTAAAAGCAGTGGCGATCGCACCAGACGGCAAAACAGCGATTTCGGCTTCAAGTGATAACACCCTGAAAATCTGGGACACCGAAACAGGCACCGAACTGAAAACTCTCAGCGGTCATCATCACTGGGTAAATGCAGTGGCGATCGCACCGGACGGAAAAACCGCGATTTCGGCTTCATACGATAACACCTTGAAAATCTGGGACACGGAGACAGGCTCAGAACTGAAAACTCTCACGGGTCATAGTTCCTCGGTAGATGCAGTGGCGATCGCACCAGACGGTAAAACAGCGATTTCCGCTTCATACGATAACACACTCAAAGTCTGGGATGTCAAGACAGGCACCGAACTTAGAACTCTCATCCGTCATACTGGCTGGGTAGATCCAGTCGCGATCGCACCAAATGGCAAAACCGCGATTTCCGCTTCAAGGGATAACACCCTGAAAATCTGGGACACTGAGACAGGCACCAAACTTAGAACCCTCACCAGTCATACTGGCTGGGTATATGCAGTGGCGATCGCCCCTAACGGCCTCATAGCGGTTTCAGCTTCATCGGATTACACCCTCAAAATCTGGGATTTGCCTACCGGCAAAGACGTTGCTAGTTTCAGCGGAGATGCTGAGTTTAATTGCTGTGTGATCGCCCCTGATGGAGTGACAGTTGTAGCGGGCGATCTATCGGGCCGGGTGCATTTCCTGCGATTGGAGGGAGTTAGCGGCGGGCGTTAATCGGATTTTTGGGTCGATTCGGGCGATCGAATTTGAAATCCTCGGCGGTTAAAATCCCGGCGGTTGGAAACCGCGTCTACACAAACGATGTCCGCCTCCGCGGACGAAGAGGGTATTCGGAGATGGAAAATTATCGGGTGAAATCTTCAACCCGCGTCGGCGGGTTTTGTCTGTGTAGCCGCGGTTTCAACCGCCGGGGTTTTTTGGTTTTTGATTGATTGGGGCGATCGACTTTTTGGGGAATGTGCGATCGGGTTTTTGGGGAAAGGGCGATCGACTTTTGGGGAAAGGGCGATCGGGCGATCGACACAATACCAATCAATTTGTAGGGGTGAAGCATTCGGGCGAAAATTGTTGATTCCCA
>NZ_JAUBOJ010000146.1:0-11650 GCF_036700185.1 Microcoleus sp. BM001215392
AACCAATAACCAATAACCAATAACCAATAACCAATAACCAATAACCAATAACCAACAACCAATAACCAATAACCAACAACCAATAACCAACAACCAATAACCAACAACCAATAACCAATAACAAAGCGATCGCCCTTTTTTCCAAAAGAGCGATCGCTTTATTTATTCAGTACCTGCTGCCAACAGCGGGCCACTAACATCATATCTCAAGGCTTTTTGGCCTTGGTCTACCTCATTCTAGAAATCTTGCGGTAACAAAGAACTTAAACGCTCCAACAAAGGATCGGACTCCCGACGAGGAGCAACCTCAGCATCAGAAACTACATTATCATCCACCACAGACTCAGACTCGATCGGGTCAGGCTCTACTACTTTTGAAACTTGGGCAAAAGAAACTTGAGCAAACTTACTGTTAACACTCCCCTGCAACTGATCCAACTGCGCGCCCAATTGACTCAGGTGATGTTCCAGTCCTTCCAAACGGCTTAATTCCTCAGCAGAAACATTGCGCTCAAACTCTGCAAATTTGACGGCAAGTTCAGCAATACGCTGTTCCAACCGCTGAGAGCTATCTGTAGAGCTAGCAGACTCAGATACAGACAAAAACTGCCACAAAGCTTGCTTGCAGAGATTGCTGAAAGTCTGATACTTCGTAAAAGCCAACTCTTTTTCAATAGCCGCCAGCAAAGTTTGATCCGCAGCATCTTCCGTAAATGCCACCGAGAAATTCGCCTTATTTTTTGCCCACAGTGCCATAGGGTTCAAGCCTTAATGCGTTACTTAATCGTGGCTAGCTGAGCCTCAGCATAAATAAACTGTCCCAAAGTATTAGCTTTCCGAGAAGGCTGAGCCAAGTGAGCCTTAAGATTTGCGTCTTTAAGCAAAGGTTGGAGTACCTCCCAGAAAAATTCGCCGCCGCCGCCAGTCAGAACCACATCCGTTACCCGTTCGGGCAGCCACTGCACCAAACGTTCGGACAGTTCGTTAGCGAAAGCCTCTCGCAAATCCTTAATAATCGGATCTAAATTAGTCGGCTTTGTCGCTCCTCTGGGACGGTAAAAACGCTGACCTTCCGGTTTATTTACTGCTTCCAGTAAAGACAGGGATTGAGGGTCTGCCCCCGGAATCTTTGAGGCAACTTGTTCGTAGAATTTGTTCATGGCGAAGGAATCGCTTTTTGAAGCCGCCCGGGCGAACCGGAAACGATCGACCATTAACAAATCAGTAGTCTGGTGTCCGATATCGACAACCGCCACCGACAGTTCCGGTAAATCCGGCGTAAACTCCTTGTTGTCTTGAGCCTCGCACCAAATCAGGCTGCCGAATCCTTCGGGCATCACCCAAACGTGGCGGATATCAATTTCCAAACGCTCGCCGCGGTACACCACAACGTGGGGAGAGCGGAGTTGGCTGATAATCTCTTCCTTTTCTTTCTCAAACTGATCCTGCGAATAAAAAGGCAAACCCAGCACTACTGCCATTTCGCCCTTCATCTGGAAATATCCAGCACAGGAAAAAACCTTAACCAAAGCATCTACTACTTTCGACTGGTCAGCCCCACCGAGATTAGCGCCAAAGTCCGCGGCCAGTTGGCCGATGGCGTACCCCTTGCCCTGGTGCTCCAGCCACATATCCAACAGAGGGTCTGTTGCTTTTGACTCAAAGCTGCCGCCCCGCACTTTTTCCACGGGCATAGTAGCCACGTTGGCAGGGATGAAAACAACACCATTTGGGTTGCGACTCACGCAAGCTTTGGTTGCTGTACGACCCAAATCAGCACTAATAATCGATTTGTGAGAAGCGATCTTAGTCTGCTGCGTCAGCATAGCCGAATTAGGAACAAGCTGTCTAGTTGTCATTGAAATGTGTTACCTCACTGAGCCTCACCATTATCATGCCTTATCCATGGACACTGCCGCGCTTAAAGACAGTAGGTTTTGTGGCTATTTTTTTTACTCTACCTAGATAGGTATTGAAATCAGCACCAAATATTATATTCGGGACGATCGCCGTTACCATAACTAACCTAACTTTTTCTCGATTGCGACGATCGCCACTATCTTGCCCGATCGTGCCTTGTTAAGTTAAATTTAGTTAAGATTCTGAGTGTAAACTTTTGTCACGCTAACTCCGAGACCGCCAGCTTACCCGATCTGTCCCTAACTCAAGGCACCCGCATTTATGAAAATTTCTTGGCAAACTATACTACTTTGGACTTTACCCGCCCTAGTCATCGGCTTTTTCTTGTGGCAGGGAGCCTTTGCCCCATCTCCGGCCCAAATGAGCAAGAACACCGCCAGCACCCGCCTGAGCTACGGTAGATTCTTAGATTACCTAAACGCCGATCGAGTCACCAGCGTTGATTTGTACGACGGAGGCCGCACAGCGATCGTCCTAGCCGTAGATCCCGAACTAGACAATCACGAGCAGCGGTGGCGCGTGGACTTGCCCTCAAATGCCCCGGAATTGGTTTCTCGACTCAGAGACTCCAAAATCAGCTTCGACACTCACCCGCTGCGCAACGACGGCGCTATCTGGGGAGTGTTAGGCAATCTAGTATTTCCTCTGTTATTAGTAGGAGGGCTGTTCTTCTTGTTCCGCCGCGGCGGCAACGTGCCAGGAGGCCCAGGCCAAGCCATGAATTTTGGCAAATCCAAAGCACGCTTTCAAATGGAAGCTAAAACAGGCGTACTGTTCGACGACGTAGCAGGCGTAGAAGAAGCCAAAGAAGAACTCGCCGAAGTCGTGACTTTCCTCAAAAAACCCGAACGCTTCACCGCAGTCGGCGCCAAGATTCCCAAAGGCGTGCTGCTAGTGGGCCCTCCCGGAACAGGTAAAACCATGCTAGCAAAAGCGATCGCAGGTGAAGCCGCCGTCCCTTTCTTCAGCATCTCCGGTTCAGAATTTGTCGAAATGTTCGTCGGTGTTGGCGCATCCCGCGTCCGCGACTTGTTCAAGAAAGCTAAAGAAAATGCTCCTTGTATAATTTTTATCGATGAAATCGATGCAGTGGGCCGCCAGCGCGGCGCCGGTATCGGTGGCGGTAACGACGAACGGGAACAAACACTGAACCAGTTGCTGACCGAAATGGACGGTTTTGAGGGCAATACTGGCATCATCATCATTGCTGCTACGAACCGCCCTGACGTGCTCGACTCCGCGTTGCTGCGTCCGGGTCGTTTTGACCGCCAAGTAAGCGTTGATACACCGGATATCAAGGGCAGGTTGTCCATTCTTGAAGTTCACGCACGCAACAAAAAACTGGGTGCTGATATTTCTTTGGATGCGATCGCCCGCCGCACTCCCGGTTTTACCGGCGCGGATTTGGCTAACTTGCTCAACGAAGCTGCTATTTTGACAGCGAGACGCCGCAAAGAAGCGATTACGATGCTCGAAATTGACGATGCAGTCGATCGCGTCGTCGCAGGTATGGAAGGCACCCCATTGGTGGACAGCAAGAGCAAGCGCTTGATTGCATACCACGAAATCGGTCACGCGATCGTCGGTACAGTCATTCAAGCCCACGATCCCGTACAAAAAGTTACCTTAGTTCCTCGCGGACAAGCCCGCGGTTTAACCTGGTTCATGCCCAGCGAAGACCAAGGTTTGATTTCAAGATCGCAAATCCTAGCCCGGATTAGCGGTGCTTTGGGCGGCCGCGCAGCCGAAGAAGTAGTTTTCGGCGACGCTGAAGTTACCACCGGTGCCGGCAACGACTTGCAGCAAGTCAGCGGTATGGCCCGCCAAATGGTGACTCGCTACGGGATGTCTACCTTGGGCCCGATCGCCCTGGAAGCTCAACAAAGCGAGATTTTCCTCGGCCGCGACTACACGGCGCGATCGGAATATTCCGAAGAAATTGCCTCTCGGATTGACGGACAAGTCCGGGAAATTGTCGATCGTTGTTACGACGAGGCCCGCCGAATTATTCGCGACAATCGCAGCGTAGTCGATCGTTTAGTCGATTTGCTGATCGAAAAAGAAACCATCGACGGCGAAGAGTTGCGCCTAATCGTCTCTGAATACACTTTCGTTCCTGAAAAAGAACAATACGTTCCTCAGCTTTAAAGAGCTAATCTTCTCGGCAAATATTCAGGGCGAATAGAATTCGCTGCTACACAGACAAAACCCGCTGTAAGGCGGGTTTAATTTCTTCAGTCCGCGGAGGCGGACTTTGTCTGTATAGTAGCGGTTTCAACCGCCGAGTTGATTTTTGAGAGAATAACCGCAGATGAACGCAAATTAACGCAGATGAAAACTAAATTTTATAATCATACAAATAAGAACTTGTCAATAGTTTTAATAGCGACTTTAATTTTTATTCCCCTCAATAGTTTGAGCGCCCGCGCCGAAAAATTAAGATGTTTTGTAGATATTTGTATTGACCCTAGCAGCGTAAAATTAAGTAAATCCAAATTTCCCGGTGCTCCCTCTTATGCTGTGAGAACTGTTTTAGGAACTCAGCAGTTTAGTAACGAAAAAATGCTGGTACAGATGGAAGTTAACTGCAAGCAGCGAGAGTTTAGAACTGTCAGGGTGAGCCAAGATGGTGAAAATTGGTCGAATTTCGATCCGAGGTGGACTTTGGTCGATCGCAACTCATCTTTGTCTCGGATGGTTGACTATACTTGTAAATTGGCGATCGAATAAGCCTAAAATGTCGATCGAGACTTAGGCTGCAATCCAAAATCCCAAATCGAATAACCTAAAATGTCGATCGCGACTTAGGCTGCAATCTAAAATCTAAAATCTAAAATCTAAAATCGAATGACCAACCCCAGCGAATACCGGCAAAGACGCGAACAGTTAATGGCCAAAATTGGCAGCGGGACAGCAATATTTCGCAGTGCCCCCGCAGCCGTCATGCACAACGATGTTGAATACGCCTACCGACAAGATAGCGATTTTTTCTACTTAACCGGTTTCAACGAAGCCCAAGCCGTAGCAGTGCTCGCGCCACACCACGAAGAACACAAATTTATCCTGTTTGTGCAGCCAAAAGACTTGGAAAAAGAAACTTGGCACGGTTATCGCGCTGGAGTTGAAGGCGCTAAGGAGTTGTACGGCGCGGATGAAGCGTTTCCCATTGCCGAACTTGCCGAAAAACTGCCGAAATATTTAGAAAAAGCCGATCGCATATATTATCACTTCGGGCGCGATCGCACTTTCGACCAAACAGTGCTCAACCACTGGCAAAGCTTGATGCGCACTTACCCCAAACGCGGTACAGGCCCCACTGCGATCGAAGATTCCAACATCATTTTACACCCAATGCGGCTGGTAAAAAGCCAAACAGAATTAGCCTTAATGCGCAAAGCAGCTAATATCTCAGTTAGCGCCCACAACCGCGCCCGAGAATTTGCCAAACCAGGCAGATACGAATACGAAATTCAAGCAGAAATAGAACATATTTTTGGCATGAACGGCGGCACTCCCGCTTATCCTTCAATTGTGGCATCCGGTAACAATGCCTGCGTCCTCCACTACATCGAAAACAATCGCCAAATGCAGGAAAACGACTTGCTGCTAATCGATGCCGGTTGTGCTTGCGACTACTACAACGCCGATATTACTCGCACCTTTCCCGTCAGCGGCAAATTCACCGCCGAACAACAGATTATTTACGACTTAGTTTTGCAAGCACAATTGCAGGCAATTAGTCAAGTATATCCCGGAAATCCTTACAGCAAAATTCACGAAACCGCAGTGCGCGTTTTGGTGGAAGGTTTAATGGATTTAAAACTTTTGGTTGGCGACATTGAAGAGATAATTAAAGAGGAGAAATACAAGCCGTTTTATATGCACCGCACTGGTCACTGGCTGGGATTGGACGTGCACGATGTTGGTGTTTATCAGTACGGCGAAAATCCGCAACTTTTGCAGGCCCGACAGGTGCTGACGGTGGAACCGGGGATTTATATTTCTCCTTATATTAAACCCGTTGAAGGACAGCCGGAGGTTCCTGAAAAATGGCGCGGTATTGGTGTGAGAATTGAAGATGATGTTTTGGTGACTGTTGACAGTCATGAAGTCTTGACGGCGGGCGTTCCTAAATAAAGGAAGAAGGAAGAAGGAAGGAAGGAAGAAGGAAGGAAGGAAGAAGGAAGAAGAAGGAAGAAGGAAGAAAGTAATCACACTCATGGACTCATAACCGGCGTTGTGTAGGAGGGCGCGCACTGCGCACCGCTATAATTCGCGCTTCCTACGTTTTTTTGGCGTTAGTCGTATTAATGCTAAGCTTGATAAAACTCAAGTCCGCAACTGTAAGAAAAAGAGCCAGCTCATTTGAGATTAAAGAATTTAAAATGGCTGATTCTGTAGGGTTTGGATCTGGCTTCAAGTTACATTTGTTTGGGAACTGGTATAAGGTAGTCCCAGTTGTCTTATCCATTACCAGAAAGAATTGGTTGAAAGCCCAAAGCCGGAGCGGGATCAATTAAAATTAGACTATTCATTACTCCAATCCTCGGACTTATAGGTAGAGGTCGGTATCCTTCGGTCAACTATCAACTGTCAACTGTCAACTGTTGAACCACATTACCCATTAGCACTTTGTACCTCACTCATTTGAGTATTACTATATGTGTATTGATGCCACAAAGATCGATCGACCTCTCGAAACCTGCGAAGCATTAGTATCAGAGCAAAACGTAAAAATTCGGCAACTTGAAGAGGATTTGCAGCAGCATAGAAAATTATGCCAGACATTAGAAGCACAACTCAAAGCAGTCAAAAATGCTGACTCTTGGGGTTCTGCAACTAAATTCGATATCATTGACGATGAGCGAACTCAGTTAATTGCATCTCTCGAAAAAAACCAGGAAATGTACCGAACTCTCATCAAACATTATCCGAATGGTTCGGTATTTTTATTCGATCGCGATTTGCGCTATACTCTGGTTGACGGTCAAGGTTTGGCGGTAGTTGGTTTATCTAAAGAACTGTTGGAAGGCAAAACATTAGGGGAAGTATCCCCGCCCGAAGATTTGCAATTCTTTGATGCAAAATATCGCGCAGCTTTAGCAGGAGAAGAGAATAATTTTGAATATAAATACCGCGATAGATTTTATTTAACAACAATTTGTCCGGTAAAAAATGACTTGGAAGAAATTTTTGCCGGTCTGGTAGTTACTCAGGATATTACAGAAAAAAAACAGGCAGATTTCGCGCTGCAACGGCTGAAGAACGATCTAGAAATAAAATATCAAAAACGTACGGAAGATTTAAGAATAGCTAACCAACAATTGCGGGAAGAAATTATCGATCGCTGGCGTACTGAAGAATTTTTGCGGGAAAGCCAGCAACAGCTAGAATTGTTTTTCTCTCAATCTTTAGATGGTTTTTTCTTTATGATGCTGGACGAACCCCTGTACTGGGACGATACAGTTGACAAAGAACAAGTTTTGGATTACGTATTTGGTAACGGACGCGTGACGAAGGCAAACGATGCTTTTATAGCTCAATACGGAACTACTAGGGAAGAGTTAATTTCTTTGACGCTTAACTCTTTTTTGTCTCACAACTTGGCTGGTAGCAGAGAAATAGTCAAGCAATTGTTTGATGCTGGTAGAATTCATATTGAATGTGACAATCGCAAGTTTGATGGGACTCGCATTTGGGTGGAAGGTGACTATATTTGCATTTATGATTCCCACGGCAGAATTGTAGGGCATTTTGGCGTGCAGCGCGATGTTAGCGATGCCGTGGCGGCAGCTACGCAACGCCAACAAGCAGAAGCGGCTCTCAGAGATAGCGAAGAACGCTTTCGAGCAACCGTCGAACAAGCAGCAGTCGGTATTACCCACTGCGACAAAACTGGCCGCTATTTGCGAGTTAACCAAAAATTCTGCAAGATTGTGGGATATACTGCGGCAGAATTGCTGTGCCTAACTTGGATGGATGTCACTTATTGTGAAGATGTAGATTCAGACTTGAATAAAAATAACAGATTGTTTGCGAGGGAATTAGACTGTTTCAATCTGGAAAAACGCTTGGTTTGCAAAGACGGTTCTTTAATCTGGGTAAACATAACTGTTTCCTTAGTCGAAGAACCTTTGAGCGGAGCAGTTTACAATGTAGCAGTTATAGAAGATATCAGCGATCGCAAACGAGCAGAAGCAGCACTGAAAGAAAGCGAAGAAAGGTTCCGACAGCTAGCAGAAAATATTGAAAGTGTGTTTTGGATGGTAGACGTTCAACCCCAGAAAATGATTTATATCAGTCCGGGTTACGAAAAAATTTGGGGAAGAAGCCGCGCTGATTTGTATGCTTCCGGACACTTTTTTGCAGACTCCCTCCATCCGGGAGATCGCGCTCGCGTTATGGCTATTTTTACTAAAAAAATTGTATTTGAAAACGAGATAGAATATCGAATTGTCAGGCCGGATGGTGAAATTCGCTGGATTCGCGATCGGGCTTTTCCGATTAAAAATCAAGCTGGTCAAGTTTACCGCGTCGTGGGCATTGCAGAAGATATCAGCGAAGCAAAACAAGCAGAAAAATTTATCCGCGAAAGTGAAGAACGCTTCCGCCAGCTAGCAGAAAATATCCAAGATTCCTTCTGGCTAGTTTCTGCTGACTTTACGGATCTATTGTATCTGAGCCCAGCTTACGAACAAATCTGGGGGCGCAGCCGCGCAGAATTATATGCCAATCCGATCAAATGGATGGAGTGGGTGTATCCAGAGGATCTAGATTTGCTGCAACATTCAATTCCGCGAGTGTTGCAGGGCGAATCTACCAGTACCGAATATCGGATTTTGCTGCCAGATGGTACAATTCGCTGGGTGTGCGATCGAGCTTTTCCCATTTATGACGAATCGGGCAAAGTTTATCGGCTTGCGGGTATTTGCGAAGATATTAGCGATCGCAAATTTACTGAAGCCCGCATCCAAGCAGCACTCCGCGAAAAAGAAGTATTGCTTAAAGAAATTCACCACCGAGTTAAAAATAATATGCAGGTAGTTTCCAGCCTGCTGCAACTTCAAGCTCAATATATCGAAGACGAACCAACGCTAGCTTTATTTGAAGAAAGCCAAACCCGCATCCATTCAATGGCTTTGATTCACGAGCAACTTTATCAATCGGAACATCTCGATCGCATCGACCTCCCGCCCTACGTCGAAAACTTGGTTGCTAATTTGTATCAATCTTTTGGTTGCGGCAATACTTCCATCAAATTCAATCTCAACATCGATCCCATTTATTTAAATATAGAAACAGCAATTCCTTGCGGTTTAATTATTAATGAATTGGTTTCTAATTCCTTAAAATATGCCTTTACCCAAAGTTTTTCAGGTGAGATTACTATTAATTTTAATGAAATCAAGGCTCAGCAATTTCACTTAAGCATTCAAGACAATGGCAGCGGATTTGTGACGGGATTTGATGTAGAAAGTAGCGAAACATTAGGATTGCGATTAGTACGGATGTTGACTCAACAATTAGAGGGGAACATTGTTGTTGACAGTGAGTGCGGAACTTGTTACCATATTAGTTTCCTTGAGTTAAATTATCGGCGGCGCATTTAAGAAAAAAATATGAACACTATAAAAATTTTGGTGGTAGAAGACGAAATTATTGTCGCCGAGGACATAGCGGGGAGATTAAAAAAATTGGGTTATTTAGTAACAGCTACAGTTACTTCAGGAGAAGAAGCTATCGAAAAAGTAGCGGAAAATCAGCCGGACTTAGTGCTGATGGATATCGTGCTTAAAGGTGAGATGGATGGCGTGACAGCAGCCGAAAAAATTAGAACAAAAGTAAATGTACCAACAATATTTTTGACAGCTTATGCAGACGAAAAAACGCTAGAAAGAGCGAAAATGACAGACCCATTCGGTTATATTATTAAACCTTTTCAACAAAATGATTTGCGGGTGGCGATCGAGATTGCCCTGAACAGACACGAAATCGAAGCCAAGATGCGAGCAGCTCTCAAAGATTCGGAAGCAGCCCGAGAGTCGGTGGAAGAAAAATCGCAGCGCCAAAACCAATATATATCAATGGCTGCCCACGAGTTGCGCAACCCGCTCAACGCAATTTTAATCTCTGCCGAACTGCTAAAGATCGATCGCACTCGCAGAAGTGAGGAATCCCAAGTCAAAACCCTGCGCCTAGTGCACTCAGCTACACAAAAAATGAACCAGCTAATCGACGATATGCTGTTCATGGGCAGAGTAGAAGCAGGCAGACTAAAATGCCATCCATTACCGATAAATTTAGTTGAGTTTTGTCAAGACTTGCTGGATCAATTGCAGTTAGGAAATGAAGCCAAGCACAAACTAATATTAATCCCGTCGGGCGTTACCAGCGCCATGTTAGACCAACAATTGCTGCACGGCATTATTTCTAACTTAATCGTCAACGCTATCAAATATTCTCCAAACGGCGGGCAAGTTACATTAGAATTGGAATATCATCAAGGAGCAGCAGGTGAGAAAGAAGCTATTTTCTGCTTGTCTCCTCAGTGTTTGTTTGCCAATTCCCCTGTGACAAATATTAACTCTCCGTTACTGATTCTGCGCATCCGAGACGAAGGTATGGGTATCCCAGAAACTGAATTAGGGAAAATATTTGAAATGTTCTACCGCTGCAAGAATACTGAAAAGATTAAAGGTAACGGTTTGGGATTGACGATTGTTAAAAAAGCTGTGGATTTGCAAGGAGGTGCGATCGCCTGCGAAAGCAAAATCGGCGTTGGTACTACCTTTACAGTCGTGCTTCCTTATGTGGCTCTTGCCTCAAAAACTCAGTCAGATTGATGAGCGAAAGAAAACTTGCACCGAACAGCGGCTGGTTGCTTTGTAATTAAAATTGTAATTGACACTAGCAATGTTTATTTGCTGACTAGCTCAATCATCAAAATGTTGCAAAATCCACTCAACCCCCGCTGCTAAATTTGCAGCAATAAAATCCGGTTTAGTATGGTGCTGATACTCGCCGCTCAACACACTTTCGCCGTAACCAGTCTGCACCAAAATACCAGTACAGCCGGCATTGTGAGCCAGATCGACATCAGTCGCTTTATCCCCCACCATAAAACTATTCGCCAAATCCAAATCGTGTTCCCAAGCCGCCGCTACCAACATCCCTGTATTCGGTTTTCGCCAAGTTGTATATCGGGTAAATTCTGGGTTTGTTCCGCCTTCGGCTTGGCTCAAATAAGGGCAGTAATAAAGAGCATCTAATCTTGCTCCGGCTTCTTTTTTTAGTAACAAACACAGGCGTTTGTGCAAAGCTTCAACGTGGCTGACTGGATAATAACCCCTCGCCGGCCCGGATTGATTGGAAACCAAGCAGCAAAAAATTTCTCTGTCATTTAAATGGCGTACAGCTTTAGCTGTGCCGGGGATTAAATGCAAGTCTTCTAGTTTGTGAATGTAACCTGCTTCGATATTGAGGACGCCATCGCGATCGAGAAATACTGCTCGTTTCATAATCAAAAGGAAGTTCGGCAACGGATTGTGTAACGGATGTAACGGATTTTAGTCAGAAGGAAGACTCGTCTAGCAGCGAAGTCTAATGAAGTCAGAAGACATAAACGGATTGTGTAACGGATGTAACGGATTTTAGTCAGAAGGAAGACTCGTCTGCCAGCGAAGTCTAATGAAGTCAGAAGACATAAACGGATTGTGTAACGGATGTAACG
>NZ_JAUBOJ010000146.1:11750-15937 GCF_036700185.1 Microcoleus sp. BM001215392
TGTAACGGATTTTAGTCAGAAGGAAGACTCGTCTGCCAGCGAAGTCTAATGAAGTAAGAAAACATACATAGCTAGCTTTTTAGTGTTCCATATTTTATGTTTAATTACGGGGATTTACTTATAGTTGTAATTGAGACGAGTTAGGATTTACCAGAAATAATTGGTTTAAAGCCCCAAGTCTTTGAAGGAGAAATTAAACTCAGACTATTCATTGCTTCAATCCTCTTTTTTCCAGGTAGAGGTAGTTTTTAACTGTCAACTGAATGAAGTATTTCTGACCAAAAAAACTGGATTATTTATCGAATCTGCTGGTTACAACCAAGTATTTTGGTAAAAAAACCCGGTTTCTGACCAGCCGTGAATAAATTCTGAGATTGTCGGGGCGGGTAAGGGTTGAAAAATATGCAAATGATACATAGTTTTTGTACAAAACCCGCCCTTGTTTTTAACAATACTAGCCACCCCAAACTTTCTTCAAAACCTCTTGAGGAGAAATGTCAGCCATTTTGCCAGTAGGAGATTTAATGCCCAAAAAGCGATCGCTGTTGGGAAGCAATTTTGCAGGTTCTGTCGGGCCGAACAAAGCTATTGTATAAGTTTGAACTGCTACAGCCAAGTGCATCGGCGCGCTGTCGGTACACATCATCAAATTAGCAGCAGCAATGGTGGCCGCTAACTTGCCGACATCATCGGGCGAGATCACTTTTACACTCGGACACAGCTCGACTAATTTTTTTACCAAAGCTTCATCTTCCGGGCCTTTTACCACTACAACGGGTAAATTCGGCTGTCGTTTCTGACAGTCTTCGATGATTTGTCTCCAGTTGTCTATAGGGTAAATTTTGTCAATACCTTTAGACACAGCTAATTGACTGGAACCACCGTGAATTAGAATGTAACCGCTTTCTTTGATCCCCAATCGCTGCTGCTCGGCTTCCGCCCACTGAATGTCTTGTTTTGGTACATTAATTGCGATCGCAGGACAAGGATTGTTAATGTTGAATCCTTGCAGCAAATCGTGGTACATTGAAGCCGCATACTGGTCAGTTTTTAGAGGTACCGAATCGGTGAGAAACCGAGCGCCGTTGGTTCCCGAATACCCGACTCTCTGGGGAATTCCTGTCAGCCACAGCAAAAGTCCCACAGTCCACCGCTGGCCTAGGGAAACAACTGCTTCGTATTCGCGATCGCGAATTACGCCGAGTAAATTCCCGAAATCTGCCATCGCGTTGCGGTCTTTGAAATTGTACGTCAAGACTTCTTTGACGGACTTGCAGACTCGGTAAGCACCCTTCGCCCTCGGTTCCACGATCACATCAATCTGAGCCTCGGGGTAAGACTGTTTGAGGTCGTCGAGGGTGGGGAAAAATAAAATTTGGTCGCCAATCCCGCCGGGGACAAGTGCTAGTATTCGCATCATAAACGATCGGGCTATTATCTATCGAGGTATCTCTCAGCGATCGGCTTTCGGCTATCAGATTGTAGTATTTTTAGAGTTTAAAAGCTACTGGCTGACAGCTAAACAACTGACTGAAAAGTACAGAACGCTTTTAATATATACCTAGTTGGGTGAAGAAGGGTTAGTCAATGCACTTATTAATTGCGGCGGCGGGTTCGGGGCGACGGATGGGGAGTCAGCGGAACAAACTGCTGCTGACTTTGCTCTCTAAACCTTTGCTGAGTTGGACTTTGGCTGCTGCTGAAGCTTCCCAGCAGATTAGCTGGATTGGGATTATGGGCCAGCCTGGGGATTTTCCTGATTTTAAGGCAATTATCAGCGATTTAGCTTTGGTTAAGCCGGTGGAACTGATTCAAGGAGGCGCTACGAGGCAAGAGTCAGTTTACAACGGTTTGCAGGCTTTGCCACCAAATGCCGATCGCGTGTTGATTCACGACGGCGCCAGATGTTTGGCTACTGCTGAATTGTTCGATCGATCTGCGGCAGCTCTCTTAAGCTGTCCCGGCTTGATTGTCGCTGTCCCGGTCAAGGATACGATTAAGGTCGTAGACGAGTCTAGAATCGTGCGAGACACGCCAGATAGAAGCAATTTGTGGGCGGCCCAGACTCCCCAAGGATTTGAAGTAAAATTGTTAAAGCACTGTCACGAACAAGGGCGGGAGAAAGGTTGGGAAGTTACAGACGATGCAGCTTTGTTTGAAAAATGCGGTTTAGCAGTGCAAATTGTGGAGGGAGAAGAGACGAATTTGAAAGTTACAACACCTGTTGATTTGAGTGTCGCAGAATTTATTTTACGCCAGAGATACGGGAGTTGAACTTTATAGCAGTTCGAGGGAAAGATTAGCGGAAGCTTGGGTAATGGGTAATTGGTAAGCGGTAATCTGTAATGGTCAAGCATGAAAAAGCTTGCGTTTAAAAACCTTGATCTCCGATTATTCATTACCCATTACCCGACATACCTCACTATTGGCGATCGAGATTATACATAGTTTTTTTCCTGTTCTATGTTAATTAATTCAAGTCGAGAATCAACATAATGCTGTATAGCGGTAAATGGCCCAGCGCCGATATCGAGCGGTGGGATAGTGATTACCTCGACCTGGAAGGTGAAGCGTATATCGAGATTCACGAACCAGGTTCAAGAGATTTTTAATTTGGTTTGGTATTCGGTCAAATTGACCGCGAATTGATAAAAATTGGAGATGTATTAGCTTAGTACACCCTTTCGCGAGCGGGTGCTACCCAACCGCCGCCTACATCTCCAGCCCAAAAAATTCACCCAAAAAACCTAATTTTGGGGCGGTGAATCTCCCTTAACAGTATGATCAACCGCAGGATTAATTAATACCGATCGCAAATCTTGCCTAATTTCCGATTTCAAATACTTGCGCTGCAAAACCTGCCATTTTTGCCAAGCTGCGTAGCGTTTTTGGGCCAACAAACCAGCGAGTTTCGGCAACTCTTTTTGCAAATCGCGATCGACAAAATCCGTCAGAAATTCCCCTAAAACTTCACAGTCTTGAAGTTCGCCCAAGCATTCCTGAACAGCTTTCACGTCTTCGACATAACCTTCATAACTCGGGCCGTAAAAATCGCCAAACAGATTCATCAAATAGCGAAACCGCTTAGCTTGCTTCCGCAACTCGTGCAGAATTGTTCCCTCCGCTGCTAGCTTTTCTTCCACAGCCGACTCGTTCAAATCATCACAAACTTTAACTTTACCATCCGGATATTCTGTGCCCACCAGCCAAGCCGGATGTAGCAAAAACTCGCTGACTTGAGGTAACAGTAAATCCGGTAAAACCTCAGCAATTGGCAAATGTTCGATCGCCCGAAACTGCGGTTTTTCTACCCAATTCTCGATCGACTCTTTCAGCGACTGATAACTTTTGTGTTCCAAAACAGCTTTTACCCGTTTCAAAGCCCGACGGCGCTGTTTGAGCAAACTCAACAAAGCCTCATCCAAAACTTCCTGTTCGTCGGTCGGCAAATTCGGGTAATAGCGGTTTTGGAGAGTTTCGAGCATCACATCCAAATCCCTGAGCGTTCCCAGAATCCGCCCTACTTTACCAATTTTGCGTTCAGAAACCTGTTTTGGCAAGTCTAAAACTGGAGCAAAACCCGTTACAGCCGATCGCAAGCGCCGCATTCCGACTCGCATTTGGTGAAGTTCTTCTGCATCTTTGTCTTTTAGAACTTCTGACTCGTGCCCTACAGTTTTGCGGTAATATTTCTCGATCGCGTCAGAAGCGGCGTCTCCGAGAGTTTTAACTTTTGTTTTAACTTTTGCTGGTGTTTTGACGTTCATGGTAGATGTAGAGCCCTCTTTTGCGAATTTAATTTTGATTTCAAGGCTTTTCTAATAAGGTGTTACATCCTAGCACACACTTTTTGTTTCTGAAACATAGCATTAATAATTTTTAATATAAAATACTTGACAATTTATGCAAAGTCAGCATTTAGTAATCTAAAATCTCCCGTCTGCAATCCAAAATCGAAAATAATACCAATTTAAAACGAAATAACAGTATTATTCCCCGCCTTGATAAGGGGGGGGCTAGGGGGGTCTTCGAGTGTTGCACAATTTTAGATAAATAGTATAAAATTCCCTCCCCCACCCTTGGGCTAATAAACATCTGATTTCTGGCACGCTTTTCCAAATAGGTTAAGATCGCTGCAAACCGATATTTATTCGCCAAAGAGAGAGAGAGGGTGCGATCGGGAAGAC
>NZ_JAUBOJ010000147.1:0-15799 GCF_036700185.1 Microcoleus sp. BM001215392
TCCTCGGAGATCCCTTTAAATCCCCCTTAAGAAGGGGGACTTTGAGTAAGTTCTTGTCCCCCCCTTGGGAAGGGGTGTGCCAGGGAGATCGAGCTTAACTGAACCGTTCATCTCTAATAAATTCATTGAAACTTGCACTTGACCGAGATCGAGACTGAGAACGTACTGATTTGTGACCGACTTCCGTGTAACTTACTAGAATGTGCAGAATTTCGGGGGAATAGGGTATGTCACGATCGCTCAAAGTTCGCAGTGACTGCATTCAGATCGCTAAATTAGCCCTCCAACGCAATGGCTTTCTCAGCCAAAGAGCCTTTGCTCTCGAACTTTTTGAAGCGAAGGTAGGAGGAGAGTAGCCTCAACTGAACTGACACCACTGAATTCTGACACTGCCTCTTGACTGCGCCCAATCGCGGAGAGTCCGGGGAATCCGACGAATTGGAAAGAAATTTCACCGTCTATCCTGTCAGTGAACGCCGGGCTTGGCTTGGGTCGCTCGGGAGGGAGGGTAATAATTTCAGAAATAGGACGAAGTTCGGAGTACCCCCCAATTAGGAAGTCGTCGCCATTATTGCCAGTATTAATAATTCCCAATGTAGAGCGGAACCCGTCGTTGCCATTGTCAGTGGGAATTGTATCGTAAGGGCTAGCCTCGGAGTAATCCTCCCCAGTTAGGTCATTACCCCGGCTCTCGGTTGGTTCCTCCTGTGACCCTCCTGTGCCGTTGGCAATAATCAGGTTTTTTAGAGTAACCTTTGTTGAATCAGCAACGGCATCTCTCAAAGAGTCGAACTCAGAGTCATGGTTACTGCTTTGCAGCAGAACAGTCCTCTTACTTTTTGGCTTCGGCATTGTTTATTTCTCCTAATTACTTGTAATTTTGTGTTTCAAGTGAGTTAAAGCGTCCCTCAGCCCAATAACATTTGTGTTGGTTCTGAGGTTCTAAGTGACCGCTGTTTTACTTCGATCGACAACCCGCATCGGACTGCTCATCTCTACTAAATTTATTGAAACTTGCCGTTGACCGAGATCGAGACTGAGAACGTACTGATTTGTGACCGACTTCCGTGTAACTTACTAGAATATGCAGAATTTTCAAGGGTATAGGGTATGTCACGATCGCTCAAAGTTCGCAGCGACTGCATTCAGATCGCCAAATTAGCCCTCCAGCGCAATGGCTTTCCCAGCCAAAGAGCGTTTGCTGAAGAATTAGGACTTGCTTTATCAACACTCAGCAGGTTCCTCACCGGAAAAACCGTTGATTATGCGACGTTTGTGGAAATTTGTGGAAAATTGGGGCTGAATTGGCGAGAGATTTCTGACTTGGGCGAGACGGTTCCATCCCAGTCTGTAGACGTGAAATCCTCTCTCTTGATGCCCAACAGACACCAAGATTGGGGCGAGGCACCCGATGTCTCGGTTTTTTACGGTCGCAGTGAGGAACTGACCACTTTAGAACAATGGATTGTACAGGATAATTGCCGTTTGGTAGTGTTGCTGGGGATGGGTGGAATTGGTAAAACAGCTTTGGCTGCCAAGCTAGCCCAACAACTACAATCACGATTTGAATTTGTGATTTGGCGCAGTCTCCGCAATGCCCCTCCCGTAGAAGAGATACTGGCAGAACTGATTCAATTTCTTTCTAACCAAGACCCCCCCAACCCCCCCGAAGTTCGGGGGGGCGAAGGGGGGGTTTTCCCCACCAACACCGATGCTCAATTGTCAATCCTCATAGAAACATTGCGCGACAATCGCTGTCTCATCATCCTCGATGACGTGCAGCAAATTCTCAGCAGCGGGCAACTTGCAGGAAATTACAAACCCGGATATGAAAACTACGGAACCCTATTTAAACTCATCGGTGAAATCCCCCACAACAGTTGCTTAATCCTCAATAGTTGGGAACCTCCCTCAGACATCCTCACATTCACCGACGATAATTCAGCAGTTTGTTTGTTGCAGTTAACTGGTTTAGGTGAAGCAGCAACAGAAATTCTTAAAGAAAAAGGTTTATTAGATGAAGAATACTGGCCAGAATTGATTGAGCTTTATCAAGGCAATCCCCTTTGGTTAAAATTAGTCACTCAAACTATTAACAACTTATTTAACGGAAGAGTCTCTCAATATTTAAGCTATCAACCAGTATTTTTAAGTGACGAATTGACACCGATATTGCAGCAGCACTATCAGCGGTTGTCGGAAAGAGAAAAACAGGCGATTTCGCAACTCAGTAATGAAATCGAACCTGTTTTGCTTACTCAATTGATGGCGAAATGTCAAGGCTCGCAAGGCGAATTATTCACAGCAATTCAATCTTTAATCAAACGGGGAATAATTACCAATTTGAGCTGTGAATCTGAAACCATGCTCGCGATTCCACCTGTGTTAAAACAGTATGTTAAAATGGTTGCAGAATAGTCTTACAGGACTTACGCATAATATCAAAGAAACCGGGTTTTTGGTCGTTTTTGCGGGCTTGAACGAAGTATTGTCGCAAAAACCCGGTTTCTGACCACCCGTGCGTAAGTTCTGTCCTAAATATCTAGCTAAATGAGAGAAAACTATGACTGCAACTCGTACTCAACCTAAACAAATGCTTACTTTCGATCGATTCATCAAGCAACTTCCCGATGAAGATGGCCGCTATGAACTTGTTAATGGACAGATTGTCAAAATCTTACCAACAATCAGACTGCACGAAAATGTAGCTGATTTTATTGAAAATACGTTCCACGACGAAGTAAAACGCCTCAATCTTAATTACAGAATATCTGGCAGAATTATGGTGAGGACGTTAACTCCAAATGGTAAAGAACAAGGCCGCCATCCTGACGTTACTGTAGTAGACAAAACCATCTGGAAATCGCAGCCCTTCGCCTATTCAGCCCTAACTTAACCACCGCAATTAGTGGTAGAAGTTGTCTCGACAAATTGGGAAGATGATTATATCGACAAGCTGGATGAATATCAGCGGCTGGGAATTCCTGAATATTGGATTGTCGATTATTTAGCTTTGGGTAGCAGAAACTATTTGGGGAATCCGAAAGAACCGACTGTTTTTGTTTATCTACTCGATGAAAATGGGGTTTATCAAATGACTGCTTTCCGAGTAACTGATCGAATTATATCCCGAACTTTCCCAGAATTAGCGCTAACAGCAGAACAAGTTTTAGATGTGTAAAAAAACGATCGCTCTTTCTTTTCATCTAAAAGTCCGTGAAGGGTAGGTATCGAGCTTCAGAATTTCCTGCCTTAACTGCTTAATTTGACACTTCTAAAAAAGCATGGCTAGTTTGTTAATAACAGGGATTAGTCTAAACCTAAATGCTGCCGCAAGGTTTGGCGCATCACATCGACTGGGACGGATTCTCTATCCAGCCAAATTTTTAAGGCCGCTGCTCCTTGTTGAACTAGCATTTCGAGTCCGTCAATGGCTCGCGCCCCCCGAAGCTGCGCATCTTTGAGGAATTGAGTAGGATTTGGGGTGTAAATTAAATCGTAGACGATCGCACCTGCACAAAGGCGATCGAGCTCCGCAGCAGCAACCGGCGACTTTTCCCCGTGCGGGTACATCCCCACGGGCGTAGTGTTCACCAGCAAATCCGCCTGCGAAATTAACATTGACAAATTATCCCAAGTATGCACCTGCAAATTCTGCATCGGCATCGGAGAATTAACCCAACTCTGCTGGAATTGGGCTAAATTTTGGGCGTTGCGGCCGACAACGTGAATCTCGGCACATCCCAATTGAGCGCATCCAGCCACCACAGCCCTAGCAGCCCCGCCATTCCCCAAAATTACCGCTACTTTCTGACTCCAATCGGAACCGGGAGATCCCCCTAAATCCCCCTTAAGAAGGGGGACTTTGACGCAATTCTCGCCCGTTTGTAGGGGCGGTGCCCCCGTGCCCGCCCTGCTGCGGAGCGGTGCGAGAAAGCCTTCTACGTCGGTATTTGTGCCGCACCAACCTTTGTCAGTCCGGTATACGGTATTGACTGCGCCGATCGCCCGGGCGATCGGAGAAACCTCCGCCAGCAACGGTAAGATGGCTTGTTTGTGGGGAATCGTGATGCTAAATCCCCGAAGGTCGATCGCCCCAAATCCCGCCAACGCAGCCTTTAAATCCTCTGGTTTTACCGGCAAGGGGAGGTAAACAAAATCGACTCCCAAGTGGGAAATAGCAGCATTGTGCATCGCCGGCGACAGAGAATGTGCGATCGGATGACCGATTACTCCGAGCAGTTTAGTAGTGCCTTTAATCATTTTTGTTATTGGTTACTTGTTATTGGTTACTTGTTATTTGTTACTTGTTATTTGTTACTTGCGGCGCTCTGAGCCTAGCGGTGCCCGCTCGCGGAGTCGAAGGGTCGAAGGGTTACTCGCGGACGCTAATAACAAATAACCAATAACATTAATCAACTCTCAATCAAAAACTCTTTTGCGTCAGCCAAAATTGGATTGACATCAAACCAGTAATCCTCGCCGTAACGGTATTCAAACACCCAGAGACTGCGCAGCAAAATTTGGTATTTAGTTTCGCCACTAACTGTTTTGGTAGCTGATACTTGGCGCAGCAATTTCCATTCCTCCGGTTCTATAGCCAAACTAAGCTGGTGGCGGCGCTGAACAATCACATTTTCCAAAGTTTCCCGCGACAGAGGAGGGTCTTGTTTTTGCAGACAGCTATACAGCAGTTGTAACAAATTGCGGACATGACCCCCGCTCACTCGACAGAGGCGATCGAGTGTTTCCCCCGAATCGAAAATTTTGCCAACCAAAGCATAGCGCTCAGAAGCCTCAACCGTCGGAAAAGCGCGCGCTAGAACCATCTGTCGCAGCAATTCGATACCAAGAGAGCACTCAGAACCGTCGCTCAACTGCACCGGCACCATCGGCAAAACCTTGGGATCTACCCCGAAACGGTTGGTCAACTGACCCAAGTCGTTAGAGAAAATTAGCACCAAAGGAATTGTATACACAACATGGCAATTTAGTCTTGCCAACTGTTCGCCGCGATCGACAAACAGATATTCAGGCTGCATCCGCCCCGTTGGTTTGGTGCACAGGTGAATGCGATCGAGATTGTCGATAATTACCACAAGTCCCTGTTTTCCTTGGCGCTGGAGTTCTTGATTTGCAGGTTCCAGCAACTCCTTATTTAGCGCATCTAAAATTACGTTAGTTCTGGGTTCCAAATATTGCCGCAACTCCGATCGCAAATTCGGAGCATCTTTCGCCTTCGCAGTAATTTTCCCAATTCCCAACGCCAGAGAAAATTCTCCCTCAGTGCTAGCATTTATTTCGCCCAAACCGGGGACATTAGCTTCAGCCCTCAAATCTATTTGAGTTTGAAAAACATCAGCAACTCCCTTGAGCAAAGCTTTAAAACCCGTCGGTTGCAGCTTTATTTTCATTTTTTCAATACTTTCGCTCACCTGACGCGCCACGCTCAACAAAATATCAGTGATATCGACATCAGCCATATCTAAGTCTTTGCTCGACTCAAAATAAACCACATGAAATCCTTGCTCCTGCAATTGAGCTTGGAGGCGCAGCAATTCTGTGGATTTCCCCGAGCCGATGTGACCGGTGAACAATTGACAGGTAGGAACATCGGGCGAGAGACGGCTGATGGTGCGCTCCAATTGTTCTACGATTGTGCCGCCCCGTACTGACGAAAAATCGATATAATATTGTCTGTCTTCTGCATTTGCTACCGCTAGGGTGTAGCTGGGATTGCAAGCTTTATAAAATTTCCGTAAATTTAGTTCCATACCATCTTCCCTGTTTTATAACATTATGCCCTAATAACTTCTTCATTTCGGTATTTGAGCAATCCGAACAAGTAGCGATTTATTTTGATATTTTATTTGTCTGTCAATATCCGGATGTATCTCAGAATCCGCAATCACCAACCCCACTTAAATACCATTGGTTAGCAGTCAGGACTTGATTATTTTTAATTTGCAATTAAACTAAAATAGTGACGGCGATCGCATTGATTGCGGGTAATGCACCGGACACTATCTAACGCGGGCGATCGCTAATTTGGCAGTTTCAAATCAACGACGAACAGTTAGGGGTAATGTTCTCGACTAAAAGCAGCTATTTTAATACGGTTAACCGAATGTAGAAAGGGCGGACAATTGCAGCCGCCCCGATCGATTATTTAGTCAGTTGATTTTGCATCAATTCTACGATTCGTTCGCCTACACCTGCCGCGGAAGCGGGGTTTTGACCTGTGACGAGTCGATCGCTCGCCACAACACAAACCTCAAAATTAGCAACCTTGGTAAACTTCGCCCCGCGTTCGATTAATGTTGACTCCAGCAAAAACGGCACGATATCAGTCAATCCCACAGCGGCTTCCTCTTCATTAGTAAAAGCAGCCACAGTCTTGTCAGCAACCAGGTATGTACCGTCAGACAGCTTAATATTGACTAACGCCGCAGGCCCGTGACAGACAGCACCGACAATTCCGCCTGCTTCATAAATAGCAGCCGCAATTTCAGCGAGTCGAGAGTTATCAGCGAAATCCCACATCGTCCCGTGTCCGCCATCATAGAAAATAGCGCCATATTTTGCGGGGTCAATTTGTGCAGGATTGAGAGTATTTTCGACTCGCAAAACCTGCTCGGAATCGTCTAAAAAAGCCTTATTTAGCGGGTCTTCCAAATCAATCCCAACCATCGGAGCTTTGCCACCTTTGGGACTCACAAAATCTACAGTTAATCCAGCTTTAGTAAAAGCATCCAATGGATGGGTTACTTCTGGGAGATAGAAACCAGTTTCTTTCCCAGTATCGCCCAGTGTATCGTGGCTGGTCAAAACAATCAGAACTTTTTGGCTAATCATAGTTTATTGCTTTTGCTGTCAGGTATTTTTGTGCCTCTTGTTTTCATCGTAGGTCAACTTCATCTAAAATACAAATTATCAAACTTTAGGTTAGATATAAATATATTTATAGATAAGACGGCAGTTGAAACCATTGCGCTCAACAGCATTTCCCTTCTTCCTTCTCTGGCGACGATAACTAAACTGTTCTTCCCGATCGCAACTGACCACTGACAACCGACAATTGACAACTGACTGTATATGATTAACTTTGAATGGTATCGGAGCTTTATCGAGGTTTACCGCGTGGGAACCGTATCGGGCGCCGCCCAAGTTCTCCACCTCACCCAACCGGCTGTCAGCCAACACATCGCAGCCCTAGAGTCAGCTTTGGGAAATCCCTTGTTTCAAAGGACTGCGAGGCGGATGGTTCCGACTGAAGCGGGACAAAGACTGTATACTCAAGTTGCTGGTGCGATCGAGAAACTAGAATCAGTTCCCCACAAAAACTCCACAGCCGAAACACCGCAAACCATCAGAATCGGTACGCCGCAAGAATATTTTACCGAACGAATGCTCGATCGACTCCCGCAGGAAGAGCGAACTTTTTACACAGTACAATTTGGATTAACGCCAGAATTAATCCCACAACTCAAAGCCGGAAAACTCGACATTGTAATTGCTACGCAAAAAATCACTTTATCCGATATAGAATATCAATTATTATTTGAAGAAACTTTTTGGCTAGTCGGGCCACCAAATCTCGTAGTTCCAATTGCCGAAGAAATCAGCAAAACAGACTTAAATCAGCTAGCTCAATGGCTGCTAACCCAACCGTGGATTGCTTACAGCGAAGAATTGCCGATCGCCCGCCGCTTTTGGCGCGTGGTATTTGGCAGAAGAATCGACATTCAACCCAAACTAATTATGCCCGATTTAAGAGCGATTAGACAAGCTGTGGAATGCGGATTTGGGTTTAGCGTACTTCCCGATTACTTGTGTGCAAATTGGGTGACAGAAAAGCGCTTGACACTTGTCCTCAAACCTGCACAGGCTGTTACCAATCGCATCTGGCTGGCTTTTCGGAAATCTGAAAGACAGTTGCCAAAAATTCAACGGATGTTAGAATTTTGCAAATTTCAATAATTCTAAATCTGCCGATCGCCAATAATCTCAAGCAGGAGCGAGGATTCGGTGCGAACTTCAGATCCTCCATCTAAAAGTAGAGAATCAATTACTTGTCGATCGCATAAATCGACATAATCATCATCGAGTTGACAGAGTTCAATAGCCGCCAGCAAACCCGCCAGTCGCTCCTCATCAGAAGTACCTACAACCATTCTATTAATAGAAGTCAGCAAAACGCGATCCGGCGGTGAAATAGTTTCTACAAGTTCAACGGCTGTCTGTCGCACGATCGAATGCTTGTCTCCCAGACACCAAAACATCCACTCTAATAATACTTCGTCACCATACCAAAATTCCTGATGTCGTAACTTGCCTAATACTTCCAGGGCGATCGCCCTTACATCCCATTCCTTGTCAGCAAGCAAGCAACCCAGTAAAGGAGAAACAACTGGATTATCTAATTCTCCCAATTTTACAGCAGAATTGTATCTAACATCATTGCGTTCTGAGAGTGTATCAGCAGCAGCATTTGCCACTTCCGAAGGCCATTTGATATTATCTGGGATCGAGTCTGCCAGAATCAATTTATCATCCCAGAAACTATTTTGAAAATTTGGCTGATGTTCTTCTGATAAAAAGTTTATGTGAGAAGATTCTACTGATATATCTGTGCCGATCGCCTTTCTAAAATCCGTTGGGCGATCGGCTTCATCAGAAAAACAGCCAATAAATTTTGCTTCATACAAAGTCGCTCCTTGAAATGATGTTCCATTCAACCGACACCCAAAAAACTCACATCCCGATAAATCTAGTTTATCAAAGATACAACCTCTTAAATCGCAACAGATTAGAGAATCATTCGGTGCGATCGTAAATGGATGCTGCTTGGTTTGCCAATCCATTCCTATATAACGACTGCGCTTACTGTCTAATTTAACAATATCCATCTATTTCCAAATGATATCCGCCCTGGAGGTGAGCGGGTATCAACTCGCTTACTGCACCTCAGCAGGCTGTTTTTCTTGAGCCTTAAGCCACTCCGTTGCCGATTTCGATTCAGCCTGCGCTTCCTCGGACTGGGTAGCTAGCCACTCCTGATACGCCTTGTCATCACCACCAAAGGAATCTAGGGATGGAGCAAGGCGGTGAGCCTTTTTCATCCAGACATCTTCAGGTGTTAAAGGCTTATAAACACAGTAGCAAATGCAAATTGTATCAAACCCTGCACCATAGGGAGGCGGGATTTCTGGGGTGTATTCTTCCACCCGAATAACTTCCCAGCCACTATCTCGAAAGGAGTCACGGTCTTCTGGCACAGTTTCCGTCAGTCTGTATCCGATCGCAGGAGCAGGCTTGCTGCTAGAGTCGTAGTGTTCGGCAATGGTATCGATCAAAGAGGGTACTGAACCCACATTCGCAATGCGGTAAAATGACTTTCCGATTTGTGTCTCAGTTTCCTGACGGTACTTTGCAATTTCACCTTTATCCGCTTTGAACAGAATCAGTTTACGCATCTTCTTTTTCCTCCTTGAAATAGTCGCCTTGCGTTAAATCCATGCGAGAGGGTGGAAACTCGCAGTAGCCATCAAAAACGCAATCCACAGGTAAAACAGGTAAAACATCAGTTGCGACTAGCTCTGCCTGCTTCAGCGTCCACCCGTAAGTGTCTGCCATGTCTTCACAGTATTCTTCACTGACTGCGGCATGGCGGGTTTCATCTTTCTGGTCGTCGTATCTGGGTTTTGGCATACTTAAATTACTCCTAGTTCGGATAGTCGGACTTTGGAGAAGTCGTCTCGGTTGAGTGTGTCCTCACTCACCGGGGCGCATTCGCATAACTTAAATTATACAGATGCCAAACGGTAACATCACCAAAAATCCCCCGCTACAGCATTACCATAGCGAACGAGAATATTTGAAGCTTACTGTTGAATTGCCAGGTTAGGTAATCTGAAGATGGTTGCTAGGACTATGGTTTGAGACAGGTAGTGCAGCGATCGGCATAGAATAGTTAACAAATTAACTATTTGGTTTAGCAGCCAAAGCCTTTATAAAATGCCTAGTTCATCGTCGAATGCTGAATTTCTCCAGCAATGGAAATACGCTCTGGCTCCTTACAACTTGGGATACAAGCTGAAACTTGCGTCTCAAGTGATGTACCGCGACTTTTTAGAACGGCTTGAACCCTACGGTATAACTCCATTTCACTACCTTGTCTTATGCTGTCTGTGGGAAGAAGACGGTCTTTCTACTTCTGGAATCGCTGACAAGCTCAAGCAGTTGGGAGCAACGCTGACAGGAGTAGTCGATCGCATGGAAGAGCGCAACCTTGTTTACCGAGAACGTGACGCCGACGATCGCCGTATCGTGCGAATTTGGCTGACAGACGAAGGAAAGCAGCTCATGTATGTTTTGCCAGCACTTGGCGCCGACACTATTCAAAAGGCGACTGAGAACATTCCAGAAGCAGAACAAGAAACCGCTTTGATGCTCCTCGATCGAATTGTTCAGAATTTTCTCTAGCGGTATTAGCCCTTGACTATTGACTTTTTGCAAATTAGTTAATATATTAACTATCAATATATTGAGTTTATGGGTCGCACAGCTTAAATCAATGCGGGCTGAGATTTTTGCGGTTTTCAAATTGCAACAGCTTAGGAGGGAAAATGCCAAAACTGAGTATCAATCAAAAAAACTGGTTGCTGTCAGCACACGTTGGGTTTGCCGCGCTGTGGACGGGAGCCGTCTTGAGTATGTTTGTTTTGTCGCACAGAAACACAAAATCAACCAACGCCGACGTACTGAATGCTCTCGATTCTGCAATTAATCTACTGGATGACTGGATTGTAATTCCCTCAGCCATTGGTTCAGTCGTTACAGCAACGTTCCTTTGTTGGGTAACGAACTATGGATTTACCAAATTTTACTGGGTGATTGTAAAGTGGGTTCTAACGACTGCATTAGTTGTATTTGGAACCTTCTGGCTATTTCCGTGGGGTAATGCTGCTGAAAAATTGTCAGCGCAAGAAGGATTACAAGCACTTGGCAATCCAGTATACGGCTTCGATGCTAAGGGCGTGTTGCTCGGAACTCTAATTCAAGTGCTTTCTCTGGTTGTCATCATTGGGATCTCGGTTCTAAAGCCTTGGGGAAGACGACCCGCTAAAGCCAAGAGTCAAGTCAGTGCAGATTAGTCCAGAAAGTTGCAGCAGCATAACAATGGTGGTACAGCGCAACAACAAACCTGTAATAAAAAAGGGCTGGCAATTACACCAGCCCTTCAACTATTTTAGATGTTAAATTAATGACAATCTAACATCTAAAAACTCAAATAAATCTAACTTCTATCAGTAGTAGCCGCAGGCTCAAAACTCGGAACCACAACATCAGCATTCTGCTTAGTCAACTGGTTGTACAGTCTTTCAGTATTCGGGAAATTAGCCGCAGGTAGAGTCGGGAAACGACGGTAAGGAACAGTATCCTCGCCAAACGCTTCGGCATATTCAACACTGTTCAACATCGCGTTGATAAAGCCCTTAATCCCTTTACTTGCCAAGATTTGGTTGTACGTCCGAATCTCAGCTTGATTGCGAGGAGCGCGACCCAAGAAGTGCTTCGTTCCCAACTCAATCACCTTAGTATTGGGATAAGGTGCGTAGAACTGTTTCACGTACAGCGGCGAGCAACCTAAACCTTCAATGAACTCCTTGAGATTGATTTCATTGTTACCCAGTTTGCTTTCGAGAGCCGTGAATTCATTCTTCACATACGCATTCATGTCACGCTCAAAAACTTGACGGTAAGCAGCTTGAATTAAAGTTTTCAAAGCTACTTTGTCCGAAGTAGTCGTCAGCTTGAACACCTTCGTTTGTTCGCGCCGCTTGCTGACACCTTGAGCAAGGCGATTTTGTAACTGAATATCTCCGCCATCGCTGGCAGTTCCCAATTCGATAAACCGAGGTGTTTCTGCGATCGGCTCAACGTTGACCTTTTTCTCACCAAAGGAGCTCGATCGCATCGTGCGCATCGACAAACCACCCGGAGTCACGTAACGCTCGTAGGGGACAGTATCTTCCCCGAAAGCTTCGTTGTACTCCAGACTGTCCATAATGCTATCGACCAGCGCGTAGAAACCCTTCTTAGCGCAAATGTCAAAGTAAGCATTCATTTCCTGGCGGCCGTAGGTAGGGCGTCCCAGGAGTCGGCGGTGGATGTACTCGATCGCCTTACAAACGTAAAGCTTGCTCCAGTACATATTGCGGAACACATCCGACTTCGCCAACATCCGAATAAACTCACGCATCGGAATGTCGCCGTTTTCCAGCTTAATTTCCGCCACCTTTTGGCGCTGGCCGTCGAACACATCGCGACCAAACACTTGCAGGTAAGCAGCCCGAATCACCGCTTGGGTGGAACTTTCGGTATATTTGACACTGGAAGCATTGCTGTAGCTGCTAGAAGCACCGCGGGCAGTTTTCTTGGAAGCCACATAGTTGCTGGGTAACTGGTCTAGTTTAAAGACCTTGGGCCCCAGAGAACCAGGAGCCGCACCGCGAGCACCCGGATTGCTCAACTGATTGTCAATCCCCGCACCTTGACGGATCAAAATACGACGAGTGTCCTTCCCGAAGGGAGCGGGACGGCTCTTGGGGTTGCGAGTTTCTTTCGGGAAAATCGCCCCGAACTGAATTTCTAAGGGGTCGTTACCAACGCCGTAAACGTGCTGGTCGGGTAGCGGCTGAGTGTAGCCAGCAAACAAGGTGATGAACTGAGGAACCTTGCGGAACGGAGCGCTAAAATTGAACAAATCAATTTGTGGGCCCCAGTTGCGACATTCCTGAGCTTCTTGGCCCAAACCGCGCAGGTAAGGGACTGTTTCTTCGCCGAAGTAGTCGGAATATTCCTGAGAATAGACCATTGCGTCTACGAGGGCTGCCAGGCCGCCTTTGGTGACGATCGCAAAATACTTGCTAAATTCTTCTCGCGAGCTCAAACCGCGGCCGAGGAAGTGACGAGCAGCCAGTTCTACAGCGCGGCTGTTAACAAACGGCTCGTAGAATTGCTGGCGGTACAGAGGAGATTTACCCAAACGGCGGATAAACTCTTTCATCGAGATTTCGCCGTTTTTGACCTTTGATTCCAAGTCAGAAATGCTTTGGCTGTAAGCGCGGGTAATGTCGCGCTCAAAAACTTGGCGGTAAGCTGCTTTAATTACTTCAATCTTTTCAGCCGACGACAGACCCGTCTTCATGACGAATTTCGCCCGATTTTCGGCTGCGTTGAAGTAGATTTGAGGCAGTTGCAGCCCTTGCTGGTCGTTGGTTTCGCGCTGACGCACCTTCGGTGAAGGTGTCGGAGCTTTGAATTCGGTAATTGCTACGTCAAAATACTGTGCGACGATCGTACGTGCGGCATCATCATTCTTGAAATAGTTCAAAGATGCAGCCTTCATTTCCTGCATTGCTACAATTGTCGCCGCCGACGAGCAAGCATTTTCGATAATTTCCCGCAATCCGCGGACGTTCACCGAAATAATGTTCGGGTCGCCAGCAACGATCGCGTAGGTAATGTAGCGCAAAAACCAGCTCAAATCCCGCAGAGATTTGGTCATGTTGCTCGGGCCGTAGCGCGAGACATTAATCGGCTGGAATCCTGCTGGAATTGGGCCGCCACCGCCGCCGTTAGTGGAAAACAGATTTCCCAAGCCCAAAAATCCGCCGCTACCTGAGCCTTTGCTGCTACCGCCGCCACCTGCGCGACCTTCAACGTAAGTAACAGTTCCCAGTTTCATGCCCTCAGAGACATTTACCGAGCCGCCGCGAGTTGCGCCAGCCATAGCCATCACAGGTTCTGCTGGTCTTTCCAAAAATGCCAGCGGGGAACCGCCGACAAAAATCCGGTTGGCTGCGCGGGATACTATCAGTTCCGAGTTTCTGGTCAGTGTCTCTGAAATTTCGATCCGAAGACCACCGGAACTGAAATAGCTTGCCAGTTCGCTGAGTTCGCCCCGCTGTAGGAAGCGGTCTTGCTGTTCAGCTTGCGAAATCGTTGCGACTGGTACAGTTTGATATAGTTGCGGACGTGCAACTGAGCTTCCACCACTTGCTTTTACAGTCATTAGACTCCTTCGCTCCCTATCTAAATCGTTGCAGCATTTACCCAGACTAACCTTGCCTTCTGATGCAGGTAAAATTAGGTATTTTTGCTTTGTTTACTTTTTGCCTTCACCTGTCACGAGGTTGGGGCGCTTACTTTCTTAGATTAAAATGTTTTGGTTTCATCTTTCGTCCTGCCGGGAAATGTCCGACCCGAAGACAGGCGCCGGCAGTCCTTCCGCGCTTGCTTCGCCCGTACATTCCTGGAAAAAATACAAAGACAGGAGAGCTGACTCCTGCGACGATCGCAGCCAGTGCCGTCAATTAAGGAAAAAGAAAATCCAAAATTTTCTTCTGCCTTTTTCTGGGTCTTTTACTCTGCTGAAAGACGACTCCGCTTTACCCGAAAGCTCAGCGGTGGGTGATGGACAGTCCTCGTTTGTTAAAAAGCCTGCCGAGATTTATTGTATAGATTTAAGAGAGCTTATATGAGAAAAAATGATAAGTTTTATTACGCGGAAGCTGTCAGTAGGCAGTTGTCAGTAGGCAGTTGTCAGTAGGCAGTTGTCAGCCGTCAGTTGTCAGCCGTCAGTCCAATCCCATCCCGAAGCCCAACTCAACACTTAAAATTCTTCCCTAATTTATGGAAACTTCACCCGATATCAGTGCTGCGGTGCGGCGGCTTTACGATACTTTCCCTTTCCCGCCCGATCCTTTGTCAGATGAACCGCCCCCAGGCTACAACTGGCGCTGGAGTTGGCCTGATGCTTACAATTTTTGCAACGGCCAAAAGCCGCCAAAACTGGATATTCGGATTTTAGATGCTGGCTGCGGCACTGGTTCGAGTACCGATTACCTGATTCACCTCAATCCCGAAGCTGCGGTAACGGCGATCGACCTTAGTTCCGGTGCTTTGAAAGTAGCACAAGAACGCTGTCGGCGATCGGGCGCGCGCGAAGCAGATTTTCGCCACCTCAGCATTTACGATGCCGATCAGTTAGAAGGCGAGTTCGATTTGATCAACTGCGTGGGCGTGCTGCATCATTTACCCGATCCGATTCGCGGCATTCAAGCACTGGCGGCGAAGTTGGCTCCTGGTGGTTTGATGCACATTTTTGTTTATGCTGAATTGGGCCGCTGGGAAATTCAATTGATGCAAAGGGCGATCGGGCTTCTCCAAGGCCCGCAAAAAGGTGACTATCCCGATGGCGTCAAAGTCGGCCGTCAAATCTTTAATTCCTTACCAGAAACCAACCGTCTTGTCAAGTACGAAAAACAGCGTTGGGCAGGAGAAAATCAGCGGGACGAATGTTTTGCGGATATGTACGTTCACCCGCAGGAAATTGACTACAATATCGAGACATTGTTCGAGTTGATCGACGCTTCGGGATTGGAATTTATCGGTTTCTCAAATCCGGGATATTGGCAGTTAGAGCGACTTTTGGCTAAAGCACCGGAGTTGATGGAAAGAGCGAAGAATTTGACCGAACGGGAGCTTTATCGATTAATTGAATTGTTGGATACAGAAATCACTCATTACGAGTTTTTCTTGGGTAAAAAGCCTGTTAATAAGATTGATTGGTCGGATGATAAAGCACTTTTGGCGGCAATTCCAGAGTTGAGTAGTTGTCTGCACGGTTGGCCGAGTCAACAAGTGTTTGATTGCAACTACCAATTAATCAATTTGTCAAGTACCGAGTTTGAGTTTTTGCAAGCTTGCGCACCCCCCCCAGCCCCCCCTT
>NZ_JAUBOJ010000148.1:0-15643 GCF_036700185.1 Microcoleus sp. BM001215392
CCCCCTAGCCCCCCCTTGTTAAGGGGGGGAGTAAGAGTGAGAGGGGGAGTAAGAATTACAGCGAGAATGCAAAAGCGGTGGAACCGATGGCGGTGAGGCTGTTTGTGTTTATGGCGCAGTATCGCAGTCAGATAGATTTTACCGAAGAGGCGATCGCCTCTGCTAGAAATGGCTGGAATACTATCAACGAAGGCTTGCTTTTTGGACTCCGATATGCCGATAAACTGAGTTGGGATGTTGAGAAAACTGGACAAGATACCAAAGCTGTGCAAGCATTCCAAGCAGCTATGGACAATGATTTCAATACTCCGGCTGCTTTGGCTGTTTTGTTTGAACTGGCTAAGGAATTGGGTAAGGAAAGCAATGTTTTGGTGCATCAAGGCAAAACTGAAACTTCGCCGGAATTGTTGCAGCTTCATTGGCTGACTTTGGTGAGTTTGGCGGGGGTTTTGGGGCTGGAAGTTCAGCCGGAAGCTGACAGCGATGCGGCTGTTGGCGGTTTGAGTGATGCGGAAATTGAGGCGATGATTCAGCAGCGGAAGGATGCCCGGATAGCTAGGGATTTCGCTGAGGGCGATCGCCTTCGCAACGAACTTAAGGATAAAGGAATTACTTTGATTGACCAAAAGGATGGTATCACGATTTGGCATCGCGGTTAAAACTCAATTCACAGTCTGCGGAGGTAGACTTTGTTTGACTTTCTGGCGGTTTTAACCGCCGAATTCTCAACTAATTTCGCGGCTGGCTTCCCAGCTTAAAATAGCCGTTTTTCGCTCCAAACCCCAGCGATAACCGCCCAACTCTCCAGATGCGCGGATGACGCGATGACACGGGATTAGATAGGCGATGGGATTATTTCCCACAGCATTACCCACGGCTCTAGCTGCTGTAGGATTCCCGATGGTTTCGGCAATGGTTTGGTAGGTGGTGATTCCCGCAAATGGGACTCTCAAAAGTGCCCGCCAAACTTGAACCTGAAAATTAGTTCCTTTGACCAGAAGTGCGATCGGTCTTTGAGAGAAAGTAGCTCTATCAAAAATTGTATCGCACAAAGGTTGAGTGATTTGGCGATCGCCAATAACCTCAGCATTTGACCATAAATTCCGCAGCATCTGTTCAGCATTTTGCTCATCGATTCCATCCAAGAAACGCAGATTGCAAATACCACGGCTTGTTGTCGCAATTAGAGCTTTGCCAAAAGGAGTATCGTGAATTCCGTAGACAATTTGCAATCCTGAACCGCCTGTTTTAAACTCACCAGGAGACATGGCTTCGAGATTCACAAACAAGTCATGCAATCTGCCGGGACTAGATAGCCCGATATCTGAAGTTAAATCGAGAAGGCTTTTAGTTTCAGCAATCTTGGACTTGGCATATTCCACTGTCAGATACTGCAAAAACCGCTTGGGGCTAATCCCAGCCCACTGAGTAAACATTCGTTGGAAATGATACTCGCTCAAGCCGATATGCTGTGCTACGGTTACTAAATCGGGCTGATCCAAGTGATTTTGATGCATAAATGCGATCGCCCCAGCAATCCGGTGATAATCTTCCTTGTCATAGATACTCGGACTTTCCATCAAAATCATATCAGCTATTCAAAAAAAGATTTGCATCTTTATTAGTCTACTGATTGTACAAACTTAAAGCCACCCGTTTCTTGCGGTATGTGAATTCTTAGTCGGCGTCCGGCAGACTTCGTTCCTGTAAACGCGATTTCAATCGCCTATTGACTTACATTAGTACAGTTCTAGACAATCTAATGCTGTGTTATCCATAAATTCTTGAATTGTTTCAAATCCAGACCGAAAAATTGCTTCCACACTACTTGTCGGTGCATTACCGCATCGCAGCCAAATCACTTTCGGAGGTGCTCCGTAAAGACGGCTTCGTTCAGCAAAGTCCGCGTCCTGCGTTACAATACAAAAGCCTTGAGCCTTTGCAAACTCCCAAATCTCGCTATCATCTATTTCGGTGAGATTGTGTAACTGAACATGACTAGATTCAGGGAAAATATCGGCAAGTCGAGTTACCAGTTTCCGGCTTAAGTTTTGGTCAAATAGAAGTTTCATAAACAGCAGTTTCAAACGCCACCTACTACAGCAATCAGACAGCGTTCTCGATCGGCGGCGAATTCTAAACACGCTCTAATGTCGAGCTCCGTTAACTCTGGAAAGTCGTCCATAATCTCTGCATGAGACATTCCCGCAGCCAGCCAACCTAACACATCATACACAGTAATTCGCATTCGTCTGATGCAAGGCTTTCCACCGCGTTTACCTGGTTCGATCGTAATGATGTTGCGATAGCTCATGACAAAACCGAGTTTAGTACAATTTTCTTTAAGTTTAGCCTAGTCTTGGAATAAGCGATACAATTTACTAAACTTCGCAATTTGTTCAACCGTATTGGGTCATAGCCTAACTTTATGAATACCCTCGACCAAGAGCTAGAAACTGCTTTGCAACTCTCCTACGAACAGCAGGAAATGCCGATCAAAATCCTGCAAAACCGTCACCGCGAGAGTATCCGCGCCGAAATAGCTGCGGATGCTCAACAAACCTTAGCTGATTTCCGTACAGGAAAATTTCGACAGCAGTCAGCCGAGGATGTTATTTCAACATTACGCCAGTCTTTGGATGATTAAGTGTGTTAGTTATTATGAGATAATAGATCAATAAGTGGATTTAATTCTTATTTAACTTATTCACAAATTCCGCAACAGCACTCACAAATTCTGCGGTAGATTCATAGGGCAGAACATTTCGCCCCGGCATTAATAAACCTTCCGCATTTGGGAAATTAGCTAAATATTGCGCTAATCTTTCCTGCGGTTTTTCCTCCTTTCCAGCTTGGCTGATACTTGACGCTTGTTCTCCCATGACAACGAGTGTAGGTCGATCGAACTTTTGAATCGTGCTACTATAATCCTGGCGCCAAAACCCCGCTAAAAATGAGAAAACCGCGTGGCGGCTGTCAGGATTAGCCGCCCCAGCTTGCAAAGCATCCAACCACTCGCTGTCAACTTTCGCCGCATCGCCAAACAGTTGTTTTCCAGAAAAAGAGCGTAAAAATTCCGCGCGTCTGGCGTATCGGTAAAAAGCGTTTCCCAAGGGAGAATCTAACAAATTCCAGACAATTCTTTGCTGTCTTTCGGTAGAATGTTTGTTCATCACCGCCCAAGCCGGAGGCCCCGCGAGAACTAACCCGCAAATTAAATTTGAGCCGCTTTCCTGCTGCATTTTTGCTAAAGCCAAGGCTACTGATAATAGAGCACCTTGCACCAGGACGATCGCAGGTTTTTTTACTACAGTCTCCAAGAAAAACTGCAACTGTGCCGCCCAATCGTCGGGATAGCAAGCCACAGCGGGCATTTCGCAATCGCCGCAGCCCAAAAGATCGGGATTGTAAATCGGATTGCTGTTACCTGATTTGTACCAACTTTCGCAAAATCTCTGCCAAAAGACTCTTGACAAACCAACTCCAATGGGATGAATTAATAACAAAGGTATGCTATCTTCTGTCGCAGTAGTTGGTTGATAAACATCATAAGCGCAGCGATATTTTTGCCATTCGTAAAACAGCGTTGGTGACTTGATAGACGAAATGGCTGACAAATTTTGAGTTGAATATTGTGGTTGCATATTATTTTTTTGTGCCGATGTTACTTTTTATTATAAAATGAGTAGGGCTGGGTTTTACCCAAAATATATGGGGTAACTCAGAAGATAAATAAACCCGCCCTGTGCCAGGAGATAAGCGCAACTACAGACCTTTATTATTTAATCATGTCTGAACCGCGGATTACAATTTCTATACCTAACTTGCTGCTCATTGTAGCATCGTCCTTGCTGCTAGTGCTGCTGTGGCAATTGCGCAGCCTGCTGGTAATTCTGATGATATCAGTCGTGCTTGCCGCTTCGATCGTCCCGATCGTCAATTGGGCCGAAACCATGCGCGTTCCCCGCTGGCTGGCGGTGATTATGGTTTATTTAACTCTGATCGGCGGATTCAGCGGGACGGTAGTGTTAATTGGGCCAACAGTCATCGAACAAATCGAGTTACTGCTGCGACAGTTACCACTGTACGCCGAAAGTTTGGAAGCCGTAGCAACTAATGTATTGAGTCGCCTCACCGATGACGCCCCAGCCTTGGTGAGTCAGTTGCTGGACACTCAATCGCTGACAAATTGGCTGATTCGATCGAGCCAACAACTGGTTTTGCGATCGTATAGTTTAACTAGAGGCATTCTTGGCGGCTTCTTCAGCTTAGTTTTAGCATTATTTATTTCCGGTTACATGGTAGCCGACAGCGACACCTTAATTAAAAGTTTGGTGCAGTTTTTCCCGAAACCTTGGGACACAAAACTCGCCGCCCAAGCCACACCTATCGGACAAAGAATGGGGAGTTACATTCGCGGGCGGGTGTTAGTTTCGGGGATTTTAGGGATATTTATCACCGCAGGTTTGAGCTTTTTGGGGATGCCGGAGTTTGCTTTGGGCTTGGGTGCGATCGCAGGCGTGACAAATCTGATTCCCTTCATCGGCCCCGTTTTGGGCGCAGTACCCGCCTTAATCGTCGCCTTAGCTAAGGGTGGATGGGTGTTGTTGTGGGTATTGCTGCTGTTTGTATTTATCCAAAACTTAGAAACTTACGTGCTCGATCCTTTGCTGGTTGGTTCCTCGGTTGGGGTGCATCCTTTATATCAATTGCTGTCTGTCTTGGGAGGCGTGCAAGTATTGGGAATTATTGGGGCCGTAATTGTGCCGCCTTGGTTTGCGGGAGTAGCTGCTTTGATTGAAAACTTGTATTTAAAACCGAAGCTGAGAAGCGAATATCGAGAGACAATCAATCAAGCTAAAAATAATTCTGACTTACCGCCTTTGACACCTTCGGCTTCAACAGTTGACAGTTGACAGTTGACAGTTGACAGTTGACAGCTTGTAGTTGTAGGGTGTGGATCCTGCGATAAATTCCTAACTCAATACCGAGAATCTCAGGGCGACGCACGTGATACGACTCATTAAAATTATTTCCACAAACACCAAACTCGTTAAAGCCTGATTTCCTCAAATAATCTATCGGGTGCGTCGCCCTGAGTTTATTGGTCAATTTTAAAGATGGTTGGCGGCGACACACCCTACAAATAATGTTGCATGATTTTTCCTAAAATTCGGCACAGTGAATTCAAAATACTAGACAAAATTGCCACAGCCACAAACTATCTTGAAATTATCTGCGTTCATCTGTGTTAATCTGCCTTAAATCTGCGGTTGCTCTATCAATCCTAAGTCTAGTATCTACAAGCCCAATGACTACTGACTACTGACCAATGACTAAGGACTAATTGCTACTTCAATGCGGCGGTTGCGCTGCCGGTTGATCTCAGAACTATTATCTACCAAAGGGCGGCTTTCTCCGTAGCCGATCGCCACCCAATGATACTTCTGACCGAGCACACCAGACAAATACTGCACCACAGCCTGAGCCCGCGCAAACGAGAAATTGCGATTGTCCGCCTCTTGCCCCGCATCGTCGGTGTGGCCGGCAACCCGCACCGTCGCGCCCTCGTCATTGCGCAACTCGGCGACTAAATTGTCCAAAATTGTATTAGTTCCCGCCCGTAGAGAAATGCTACCAGTATCAAACAAAACATCGCTGGGGAGAGTTACCATCAGCCCATCCCTTGCAAAAAGCGAATTTTTGGCATTCTGCGGTTGCGCGTTGGCCTTCGATGGGCTCAGTGCGGGTAAAGCTAGACCAGAAGCGGTTGCGGTTGCGGCCAATTCCTGCGACATCAACTCCAACCGCTTTTCTAAGGTTTCCGTCGGGCGACTCGTGCCCAACTGACTCTCTAAAGCCGCTGTGCGCCCAATTAGTGCGTTGAGTTCGCCCTGCAACTTTCTCAAATCTCCCTGCAATTTCTCTCTCTGAGCAGGATTGACTTTGGACTGGGGTGTTGGTGTAGCGGTTGGTGCCGGGAGTGCGGGAGTTTGCGTTGCTGGCGCGCTTGGGGGGCTGGAGGTCAAATTTTGAGTTAGGCGCAGCAATCTCTCGGCGATCGGCATCTCCGTGGCAGGTGAAGGATAAATTTGGGCGATCGCCATCCCCAACACCCACGCAAAACCGCTGCCTACTCCCAGCAACAGCAGTCTAAAGATTAGCGACAGTAAAAACAAACCTTTTCCCCGCGACTTAGAGGCGCGAGTCGGGGGGATTGAAGGTTTTTCCTTAGAATATCGCGTCATGCTTCCTCCCTCTCGGTACACATACCAGATTAATTTCGATACTATCCTATATATCCAATTTTAGATTTTGGATTTGAGATTTGAGATTGGAGGACAAATCTCAAATCTGAAAAATTAACCTGGTTTCTACAAATCTGGGGTTTGGCTGCGCAGCATTTCCGACAAAAACCCGATTGCTAGTCTCCTGCGTGTAAGCCTGAATCTGTTAGATAATACTGTAGAACTTTTGAAAAAAAAACGATGGCTGACCCTTTAAATAGCCCCTATCCCGTTCCTTGGGAATGGATTAATGATACTCACGCTAAGGTGAGTTCAACTGCCGGCACCGGCCTCCGCTACTATCGGAGTCCTTCCCTAGTTTCAACTAACGGCCAATATGCGGCTTACAGTCGAATTGAGTTGCAAGTGCAGCCGGAATTGGCGCGGTGTCGGGTTAGCAGCGTCATGTTTGTGGAAAATCTCAAAACTGGGGAACTGCAAACAGTGGCGGCTGCTTCGCCGTTGGCCGAAAGCGGAATGTATGCTAGCGATGACACAGATCTGTCTGGGACGATCGCGATTTTAGTGCCTGTTGCTTGGAATCAAGACGGTTCCCGCGTTCTCGCCCGCGAATTTGAAGCCTTGTTCAACTCTTCCGATATGTCCGACTACGCGGTCATTTGGGATAAAAATGATAATTATACTTATACCGTTGCTCCGGCTCGCAGTCTTTACACCCATGCTGTATTGTTGGGTTGGAGTCAAGTTTGTCCGGGACAAGTTCTGTTCCGTGCAGGCCATTTGGGCGATCGATCTTGGCCTCTTTGTGCAGTCGATATGACTGGCAAAACCAGCGCCCTCAGCGAAGACAAACCCCTAATTTTCGGCACTCAAGCCAGCACAGACTGGATCGAACCTAAAACTCGTTTTTAGACATTATGGCGGCACATTCTTCGATCTGGCCCACAATTATTTTACTTACAGGTCAGTCTTTAGAGCAATTTCTTTTGACTCTGGGGCTGACAGCTTTAGCTGTGATTTTTGGTCTAACAGCTTTTATTTTTGTTCGGGTTTTTGTCAATTGGTTGCAGGATAAGCTGGAGGAAAACCGCCATTATTTAAAACTAAAATCTAAAAAAAATGCTCGCCGTCTAGATACCAATATTAAGGAACCTGAAAACGTTTTTTTAGAGCCGCAGTTCCTAGAAAGTGATGCAAATTATACGGCGACTATTTTTGCCACAAAAAGCGAGATTTCAGAACCGATTGAACCAGAGATAGTCTGCGAAAATGCAGCAGCAGTTGCCCATCTCTACAAGCCGATCGCTCTTTGGCACGGGCGCTTGATTTTGCCAAATAGCGAACAGCGCCAGCCCTACGGTACAGTGTTTTTTGAAGTAATCAATGCCCCTAAAAAATATCAAAATTTTATTGGCAAAACAGCATTTTTACAGTGGAGTACAAATCGCCAAGTTCAGTTTTTTGTTCACGCCGTCAGTCAAGATATTAACTTCACAAAAAAAACTAAAAAAAGTCAAAAATCTGGCAACATTCATCCAGTTAGATTGAACGGCTGGCGAAATGTCGGCCCTTTAGAAACCCTAGCAGGTAGCAGACGCGAAGACAGCCTGACTGTGATGCTGCGCAGACCGGTGATTGCCATCAACCACAGCAGCAACGACAGACAGGAACTAATTATCGATCGCGAACCAGTACAAATTATCGGACGTTTGTGCGCCTTAGTCTCAATTTTACAGCGCCCAGAACCCGACAGCGACAAATTTATTGTCCGGCATTTCAGCAAAACATCCCAACAATTTGACGGCGCCGTCGAAATCATTCGGATTCCGCAAGTACAGCCGGACAAAAATGGCATAGCCAGGTCTACCAATCACCAAATCGAACAATCGCCATTAAATCCAGACGGCTGGTACATTTACGGCGAAACAGACGAAGATAATATTTTTGTTGTCCAGGCCATCGAACCCCGCAAAATTGCCCAATTAATACCAGATGAAACACATTTCGGGCTGAAAAAATCTCTCGCTTATTTAAAAGATGACAACTGGTTAAATACCGCCGCCCAAAAAGGACAAGCAAAAAGAGTATTGTTGGCGCCAAATGATGCTAAAGAAAACGATTTAATCTCCCCTTGGAAAGAAGGAGATACTGGGATCGTGATTCACAGTTTCGGTGGTATTGGCGGCAAAAAACGCGAAGCAGCACCGCTGGGAATTGTCACCGGACATTTTGCTTTTGGAGTAGCAAAAGTTGTGCGCGATCGCTTTACTAGCGAACTGCGTTTTGATATAGAATACAAACAAGTTTACGCGCACAATCCCGATGGAATTGTGGCCGGTTCGAGCAAATGGCAAAGTTACATGGGAGATTTGCAGCGCGGCTGGTTGGGCGATCGCCCGGTGTGCGATATCATCTGTAAATTAGACTGCGTGTGTTGCGACTACGATTTTGACGGCATCATCTTGTCGCCTTTAACCGAATTAAACCAGCAACTAGACATCATGATGGCGCGCTACCGCAGCGGAGACGGCACCGGCGCCAGCTTAGTCACGCCAGCAACTTCTTGCGTCCAAGATTCCAGTCAGGCAATTTACGCAACAATTAAAAAAATCACTGCGGAAATCGAGTCAAATCCTCAGATTCAAGACTGGCTAAAAACCAATCCCGCCGCCGCACAAAGCCAAAGATTTCAGGAATTAGTAGCCTTAGCCCAGAGTTTAGAAAAAGTCTTAATTCCCCTCGGCGTTGTCCGTCCAGATTGGCGCAAAAATTCGAGATTGGCGGGCATTGATTCGGAGATCAAAAAAAGCTTGTTTGCTGGGATCGCAAACTTAATCAAAGCTGCTATTAGTTACCGCACAATGTTGCCGAGGCGCACTCAAGATGAAATTGCCAAAATCCTTTTAAAACAGGGGGCATTTTTGTGGATAATTCGCACAAATCAAGTCGGGGGATGCGATCGAGACATTGAGCCGATCGCACCCACAGCACTTTAAGATCGGAGGTACGCTTGAAACAGCGCCTACAAAAACGAAGTCCCTCTCTAAGAGACTGAAGATGATTAAAATATCCGGCGATTTTAACCTCCCACTCTTCAACCCGCGGAGGCGGGTTTTGTCTGTGTAGACGCGGTTTATAACCGCCCGGTTTTCAACGAACCGCTTCAACGAACCGCTTCAACGAACCGCTTTTACGAACCGCTTCAACGAACCGCTTTTACGAACCGCTTCAACGAACCGCTTCAACGAACCGCTTCAACGAACCGCTTTTACGAACCGCTTTTACGAACCGCTTTTACGAACCGCTTTTACGAACCTTTTACGAACCGCTTCAACGAACCGCTTTTACGAACCGCTTCAACGAACCCTTTACCAAGGAGTGACAGCCACAGTGCCGCCCGGTGCAATAACTACTCGGAAATCAGCCAGCGGTTCCTCAGGCGGCCTGGTACCAATCGGTTTGTAAAGTAACTCCGACAACGGGGTATCGGTCGATCGATCTGCTGCTGCGGAATTCTCCGACTTGTAACCGACAATCGCCCCGTCTTTAGCCACGCTGACGCGATAAACCAACTCCGCAGCCACTGCCGGCTTATTCTTCAAAACTCCGTCAATTTCCTGAGAAAGTTTGCCCTTCAACAGATCGATTTGGGCCGGATCGCTAATCGGCACGACCGCAGCCCCAGGGGTTGCCAAAGCTTCGGAAACAGGACTCGGGCTGACCTCCGGCAAAATGTTCGACTGCGGCGTGGCCGAGGGGGTGCTTTCGGGCGAAGTGTTCGACTGCGGTGTTACCAGCGGCGAAGCAGGCGAAGCCTCCGCAGTTGGCGAAGCGCTCGGAGTTGGCGAACTCGATTCAATCGCTTTCGGAGTTTTATACACCGGTAGCAAACCGTCAGCCGCAGGCGTGGGATTGGGATTTGGCGAACCCGATCCGCGCGGATTCGGCGTGCCGAGATTTTGGCCTGCTGGGTTGGGCTGCGGCACTGGATCTCTGGGGCGCTGGACTTCTGGGACTGGTACCAAGAAAAACGCCATCGCCGCCAAAGCCAAACTCGACACCCCCACCACCGCAGGCAAACTCCGCTTTGCTAACGGTTCGGCAGACTTGATATAACGCTTGGAAATTGGGGTTAATTGCAGTGACAATTCCGGCAGCGTTTGCGTGTCAGCAAAAAATTGATCGATCGCCTCTACCAAGTCAAATAGCTGTACATTCGTCAAATCTACCTGTGCCGACAGTTCTGTTTTTTGATCGATTTGGGTAGCGCTGGCTGCTTCGGCGGGTAGAACGGTCAAACGGTGGGAATTCCCGTCAATTCTGTGCAACTGCACCATACCCAAATTTGGGCCGTAGCGATCGGGATAATGCACTCCGCTCATAAATTCTTGAGCGTAGCTGCTGACAGCCCTCACCAAGCTTTCAAAAAACTCTCGTCCCCCCGTCAGGGGTTCGCCCATACCTGTGACATAGCATTCAACGCTCATTAATATCGAAAGCACTGGCCGTATATCTAATTGGCTGGCTGCCGATCCATCGCTCAACCCTTCTAGAACTAGGGTGCAATTTGGCAGACTGTACTGACGCCTAATAGTCATTTTTATTCAATTTCTCCATCAAACAGGCTAACCCAGAAGCGCTGCATTCCGGCTGTGCCTGTACAAAATAGCAGTTTGCTCAACAAGTTCAAAGCTAGTTCGTTGAGCTTGTCATCGGAATTGTAAGCTGCAACTACCGATCGCTTCGGGTTCATGCGCGATCGAAAGTGAGCTCGAAAACGTTCTAAATACTCGGCAAGCTGTAAGTTCTCGCTTAGAGGGAGATTTCTCGATCGCAACTGTTGAGAATCTAGCAGCAACTGTCGAATTGTCGCGGTTAGCTTGCGCGCCATATTGCAGGCGATCGCCACCAGCGCTTTTGCCTCCACAACAGTCAGGGAGCGGCGCTGGGTGTAGCGTCTCAGCGGGTTAGTATTGCGAATCAGCCAAAGAACCACCCGATTTTTGATAATTGACTCCAATTCCAGCTCCTTTGAGACTGCCAGCATTTCTTCCGCACCTCCGAGATACAATGCCTCGATCGCCAGCAACATCAAGTCTATTTGCAATCTAGCCCGGCGCGGACACCCTCCATCGTTCGACGACAAATCTGGCAAACTGTCTAAAATCAAGGGGTTTGAGTCGGTAAGCGAAGTTTCTGACGGCATTAAAATCACGGCAACATCCATTTCAACACACTATACGGACACGCGGGGTCTCAGGCATGACAAATTCTGAACCGGAGACTCCTCTGAGATACTTTATTTCTATCGCTCAGTTCTATATTCTGACTTTAATTTAGCAGCTAGTGGCTTAAGTGTGACCATAAAGAGCGATCGTTCTTCAGAGAGTGGCTGGAGCCTACAGCGGTTTGCTAGTGTGTCAGGTACGATCGGGAAGCAGACGTAGGAGTAAGACTAATGATGGCAACTATTTTTCCGTTTCGGACTGTGTTGGTACAAATTTTAGTTTTGTTTTTGGCGATCGCGATCGAATCGTGGTTTCTGCAAAAACTACTGAAACTCGACCCCAAAACCAGCGTTGAATATGCAGCCATCCTCAATCTCTGGTGCAATTGCATGGGTTGGCTAGTTTTTTTTGGCTTTGAAAGCGTTCTTTCCAAAAATCTGCGGGAACGACTGATCGATTATGTTTTATTGGGGGGCGAGCCCGATGTTTACGCGATTTTAACTGCGATCGCCGCCTGCATATTTGCAGTGACTTTGATCGCCAAGTGGCAAGCATTAGAATTGTTAGACAGCTTGGCGGGCAGGAATAAAAAAGCTGCTATATCACCTGAGTTCAAACGGTCGTTTTCCCTCACCCGCCGTCCTCCCACCAAAAAGTTTTTTAAAGTAAGTACCCAATTTGGGGCAATTTTTATCTCCCACACTGTGAGCAACTGCCTGATTTTAACCGTGTTGTTTTTCCAAAACCTCAATTAAAATCAACACCTTTAATGTTGTTCCTTCTTCTGAATTTTTGCCGTCGATACTCTTTGAGCCGTAAAATCACTAGCCGCCGCCCGATTTCTCAAACTAATTTTTCCCTTAAGGCTGTCTTTCTCTATAATTCCTCGCAGTTTAACAAAACTGTTTTGACCCCTTACTGGGGAGCCACTGCAATCTGCCAAATTAGGAACCGCACCCGACAAGCTCAACCCTTGATTTTCCCACTTGCCAAGTAGAGAAGGTTTTTCCTCTGTTTTTTCGCTATCGCCCTCGCTGCTCCCCGATCGCAAATTACCGCTCAAATAAACACCCGATTGCTCGATTGTCAAGACCAAGGAATCAGATTTCAGACATGGGGGCAAACTTTTCGCATCGAAGCGATAACTTCCCGCAATTGCCGGAGCCGCCTTTAAATTTGTTTCGCCGTAAGCAGTTACCACTTTAAACAGCAGCGAAACCGAGCCGATCGCAATCCCGTAAAATGCCAGGGATTTAAAGCTTAAATGATTCATAATCTTGGGAATGGGGAATGGGGCTTTGGTAATGGGGCTTTGGTAATGGGCAATTGGCAATTGGGCATAGGGCATAGGGCATAGGGCATTGGGCATTGGGCATTGATACCAACTCACAAATAACCAATAACCAATAACTAATAACAACAGTCAACACTCAACAGTCAACAGTCAACAGTCAACAGTCAACAGTCAACAGTCAACAGCCAACAGCCAACAGTCAACTGCCAACTGTCAACTGCCAACTGCCAACTGTCACAGGTCAACTCTCAACAAGTACCGAAGCCAAGTGCGATCGCACTTTCACGTAACAGCGCGCAATCAGCAGCGAAGAATGACACTGCACCGCCAATTCATCAGTATACTGTCCCAAAGTTTGGCGTTCAATTCCCCACTCCCGACTCGTACCCGCGATCGTCAAATCAGCATTAGCAGAAGCCGCAATCACGGCTTGAATCGGCTCAGCAGCCTCCACAATCGGAGTTTCAATGCGCGATCGCACCTCCACAGGCAACTGCTCCATCACTCGCTGAAACTCGTAACTCAGCTCATTTCCCTCAATCCCGTCAACCGCCACCCGCAGCACCGTCAAACGGCGTTCCTCGCTATTAACCAACAGTCTCAGTGCCAATTCCAACCCCAAATCATCGTGAATATTTGCCGCATAAGGCACTAACAAATTATTCAACCGTTCCCGACCTCTGTCAACAAAAATTGCTACATCCACCTTAGCGTTGCTGAGAATTTGGCCGACGCGCCCTCCCAAACGGTTGCTGGCAAAAGTAGGCCTGTGCCATCCTACCAAAATCAAATCCGCGCGATCGAGTTCCGCAATTTGCGCCGTTTCCCGCGCCACATCCTTAGTAACCCGAATGATTGGGTGCACGAATTTTTTCGCATCCGGCAATTCCAAACTGTCTATCAATTCTGATAATTTCGAGCGACGTTCTTGAATAATGCGATCGGCTTCTGTCGGCGTACTTTCAAAACCATAATTTTCATTTAATTCGATCAAACTTAGAGGATGAACCGCCGCCGACTGCAAATCGCTACCGCCTGTATCCGCAGCAGGCTGTGCCAGGGCGATCGCCAGTTGCAGCAAACCTTTCTGCGTGCTGGGATTAGCAACCGGGACTAAAATTCGATACTTGGGCAGCAATTCCCTATTAATTTCTGCGCTTTCTTCACCCCTTGGCGAATCTTTTAATTCAGAATCATCCTCCGAACTTACTTCTGAGATATCTAACCGAATCAGCTTTTTCGGATAAGTCCACTCCAACAGTGGCGAAGTCATAAAAGTTGTCACCAAAGCCATAATGACTAACATCGTAAATAGCAGCGGCGAAATTACCCCCAGAGAAAGACCGATATTCAGCACAATTAGTTCAGTCAAGCCGCGAGTATTCATCATCCAACCCAGCGCCGAAGCTTCGCGGTTGCTAATGCCGCAGACTCGGGCAGCAACGTAAGTGCCGACGTATTTGCCAATAATTGCTACTCCCAAAACTGCGGCGCACAGCAGCCACAATTCGGGACTGTTGAGCAAGCCGATTTGAGTGCGCAAACCGCTGTAAGCAAAAAATATAGGCAGCAGAAATATTAGGACAAAATCTTCGGTTTTTTCAGCTAATTCTCTGGTAAGTCCGGCATTTTTTGGCATGGCAGCACCCAGCAAAAATGCACCGAAAATCAAGTGAATGCCGATCCATTCAGTAATTAAAGCTGATGCTACAACTCCCATGTAAATGCCGGATAGCACTAATTGAGATAACCGACCGGTGCGGTTGTAGTGCTTGGAAAGCCGCTGCAAAAACCAGCGAACTACAGTCAGCATGAAACCAATGTAAATTATAGATTCAAAAATAGTCGGCAAAGCCCCAACCATCGAGTTAGTGCGCGTAACTGCGATCGCCACCGCTAACAAACACCATGCCGTCACATCGTCTACCGCAGCGCAAGTCAGGGCCAGCGTCCCCAATTTTGTATTCTGCAAGTTGTGCTCTGTAATAATTCTTGCCAGCACCGGAAAGGCAGTAATTGACATCGCAGCACCCAAAAATAGGGCAAATGCTGTAAAGGAAACACTGTTATTTGAAACGATCGGGTACAGCAGCAACGCTAGCAAGCTTCCCAAGGAAAACGGTACTAAAATGCTGACATGGGAAGTTAAAATCGCTATATCTAAATTGTTTTTGAGATACTTCGGATTCAGTTCTAAACCAATCAAGAACATGAAAAATATTAGCCCTACCTCTGATAACACGTTGAGGAAAGGAACTGCTTCTGCTGGAAAAAGTGCTGTTCCTAAATCTGGTGCAACCAAACCGAGGAGAGAAGGCCCGAGCATAATTCCTGCTACAATTTCTCCAATAACTTGAGGTTGTTTGATAGCTCGAAATGCTAAACCCACAAGTCGGGAAAGTGCGATGACAATTAGAACTTCAAGCAGGACGAGAATGGGGATGGGCATGGCGTTTTTAGCTTTAGGTTTTTTGCGGATCGAGAGGATACGGCATTCAGTTGACCGCTTGACAGTTGACCTGGGACAGCTTACCCGAAAAGCAAGCGAGAAGGGATGAGGGCGACCTCTACTTGGAAGTCCGAGGATTGGAGTAATGAATAGTCTTTTTTTAATTTATCCCTAGAAGTGTTGCGGCTTTAAACTAATTTTTTCTGGTCAAGCCGGCAGAATTGCCGATCGAACAAAATGGATAAAAGCTCGATCGAACGAAAGAAGGCACAAGACACGCAGCCTCAACGCCATTGTCTCACAAGCTCACAAAAGCTTTTGCAACCTCGAACCTGGATTTTTGGTTTTTTAAGATGCGGTTGCTAGTAACTGCTATACAAATCCTAGACAAGTCTAGACATTTGCTTCTTACTTCATCGGGAGC